>JABAAC010000110.1 GCA_014238965.1 Phycisphaerales bacterium
ATTGGGTCAACTGGCCCGGCTTGGGAGGTGGCCAAGTAGACGTTGGGGTTAATCATGGATGCAGGTGAGAGGCAGTATGAGCTTGCCATGCCCCACATTTCGCCACCGCCACCACCGTAGTAGTTCGTCCAGCCACTGCCCAATGTGATTTCATCTGCGATGTTTTGGCACAGTTGGTTGGCGTCATCGAAGCAGTCCAGTTCGCGAAGGTAGTCAATGACCACTTCGTCCTTGGGGGCGAAGAAAATGTCGTTGTAAGGACCGTTGACGCGACGTGACACGGTGAAGGTGTTGGGGAAACGGAACGTGCCCAGAGCATTGGCGTTGGGGCCAGTGGTCTGTCCGCTGGAGAAGGTGTATGGGACGGTGAACTCTGTGATGAGTCCGCCAGCCCAAGCACTGCCAGCAAATGCGGAGCCGTCGGAGCCTTCGCCCCACTGCACGCCGTATTCGGTATCGGCCCAGTAGTCAGCAGAGTTGTTTTGCCACCACTGAAGTGCATTGGAGACGGTCGTTCCCACCGAGAACGCCGGAACGCCTTGAGGGCTTTTGGTAGCGGCCAAGTTGGAGGGGCAGCCCGTCCAATAGTGGCCATGATCTGTGTCATATACGCGGTGCACCTTGAACACCTGAGAGGAATTGCTCTTGGAGGCGTTGACGCGAGCCGTATCACGAGCTGCTGCAACTGCGGGCAAAAGCACTGCAACGAGCAACGCGATGATGGAGACCACCACGAGCAACTCAACGAGCGTGAAACCCTTGCGTGTATTACTGAGCGTCATGTGACACTCCTTTCAAACTAGGGGAATGACTTAATGTCATTCCGACGGTTTCTTCGGTACCGGGTCCGGCACCCTCTGTCCCGTGAAGAGCCTACGGTGAATTCGTGGGCTCAAACATATGTCGGTCGATCATTCGACCAATAGGTTATTTCACTCACGGCGTTTTGGCCATAAGTGTCACGACGAATCGTGTAACCACCCACAGGGACACATTCGTGCGGACCGGCGAACCGGATCCGTTGGTGAGCCGGAAGACGTGCGACTGATGCTCACCTGATTCCAGACCACACGCAAGCGTGCAGTATCAGCCACCTGCAGCCTCCCACGAATCATGGGTAATGTCAATTAGGGATTCGTGTTTCAGTGGCCAGAAACGAGGATTCTTGCATCTATTTTGAACGCTTAGGGGCCGTTAGGGCCCGTCCTGCGGGGGTCAACTGTCGGCCTTGGCGGGTTCGGGCAAGGAGGCCTGCTTGGAGCAGAAACGGCTCTACAAGGTCTTCCAGCGTGGAGGGGTCTTCGCCAAGGGTGGCACCAAGGGCTTCCACGCCCACTGGACCGCCATCGTAGATCTCCAGCAGGGTGCGAAGGTAGTCTCGATCAAGCGTGTCGAGCCCGTCACCGTCGATGCCCTCGAGGGTCAAGGCCGATTGCAGGACAGTTGTGTCCAGGGCCCCATCGTGGCGAACCATGGCGTAGTCTCGGGCCCGTCGTAGGAGTCGCAGGCAAATGCGGGGGGTTCCACGACTGCGTTGGGCAAGCATCGCAAGTGTGTCGGGGGAGGGCCTATCCATGCCAATTCGGTCGACTGCCCGTTCCAGCAACGTAATGAGTTCCTCAGTTGGATAGAAGTCCAATCGATGCGTGATGCCAAAGCGGCTGCGAAGCGCTGCGGTCAGCAGGCCAGCTCGCGTTGTGGCTCCAATCAGTGTGAAGGGTTTCAGTCGGTACGTCACAACCCGAGCGTGCATGCCGCTGTCGAGCGTGAAGTCGATTTTGAAGTCCTCCATTGCGGGGTAGATGTACTCTTCGACCGCCGCGGGTAGTCGGTGAATTTCATCAATAAAGAGCACATCGCCGTGCTGCATTCGTGTGAGTGTGCCCACGAGATCGCTGCCTTTGCTCAGCGCCGGCCCAGATGTAACCCAGGCGCGTGTGCCCATTTCACTGGCAACAATGTGAGCGAGCGTGGTCTTGCCAAGCCCAGGTGGCCCGTGGAGCAACAGATGTTCCATTGGGTCGCCTCGGCGAGCAGAGGCATCCATAGCAATACGAAGACGCTCGCGAAGCCTCACCTGCCCGACGTATGTGTCCAACGTCGTTGGCCGTAAGCCTCCTGTGTCCTCGGGTGCATCCTGTGTCTGCCGAGTCGCCGTGACGATTCGTTCCGCGTCTGCACTCATGAGGTCGCTCCGTGTTGCCAAGAGGGCCATGCACGCAGCGACAGAGGTTCGCCTTTGAGATGTGGGCCAAGCACTACCTCCAGCAGATCGGATCGCCAGCCATCAACGGGCCAGTCGCCACCGCCACCAAGATGCCACCGAGCGATGTCCGATCGGGTGCAAATGAGCTCCGGCGCGAGGCCCTTGTCCAAACTGGCAGCAGCAAAGCGGTGCCAGAGCGCATCGATCGCGACGCGGTCAAACGGACATCCTTCCGAGGGCCGCGGTGGGTCCAAAGGTGGTGGGGTATCTGCTGCCGATGCAATGGCATTCAAAATGGCCGTGCCATGCTCTTGGGCGACAGGGCGTGGCATTCCTCGCAGGTCCGTGAGGGCTTTGATGGTGTCAGGTTGCTGCCTTGTCAAGGCAAGCATGACCTGGTCCGGAAGTGTGGCACGCGGTGGTCGATTGTCACTTCGAGCAATGGCGTCGCGGGCGGTGACCAGCGCATGGAGAATTGCACGTTGACCTTTGCGAAGGCTTCGTCCACTTTCGATGCGCCGTCGCTGCGATCGCAGGTCTGGCGGGCCCATGTTGACTTCGCAGCGTTCGGCTTGCGCTGCGATCGCCCAGGTATCGAGGCTATTGCTATCGATGCGTTGCTGGAGTTGGGCCTCCAGTTGCAGCAGGTATCGCACGTCATCTGCGGCATATCGGCACTGCTGCGCAGAGAGCGGGCGGCGATCCCATGCAGTGAATGTCATGCCACCAGGCACAGTGACGCCCAGCACGGCCGCGATGGCCTTGTTGAGCCCGACGGGCCACGGTAATCCCGCAAAGCCTGCAAGGATCTGTGTATCTCGAACACGTGTTGGGGCGAGATTTGATGCGTGCGCTGCAATGTCTAAGTCTTGTTTGCCCGCGTGGACAATGATCTCCACGGCATCGTCTGCCAGTAGCGTCCAGACGGCCATGCAATCGTCGGCGGCAATGGGGTCCACCAATACGACTTCATCTTCACTGGCCAGTTGGATCAGGCACAACTCGGGCCAATAGGTTTCCTCGCCAATGAACTCGGTGTCGTAGGCGACCTTGCCGCTTGCTCGGAGTCGATCGCACGCATCGGCAATCTCAGCGGCGTCCGTGATGGGGGCGACGTCTTGGCCGGGAATGCCTTCCATTTCCGGAACTGGCTTTAGTTCAGCCGCGTCAGCGTGGCTGTCGGCA
This sequence comes from Phycisphaerales bacterium, assembly GCA_014238965.1. Lineage (GTDB taxonomy): Bacteria > Planctomycetota > Phycisphaerae > Phycisphaerales > SM1A02 > JABAAC01. The sequence continues at coordinate 3,392 of JABAAC010000110.1, forward strand.
TGAAACCGGTCGCGTCGCCGACGGCCACTGCTCGGTCGCCCTTTGTGCTTGCCAGCCATCACTTGCACTGTAACGGACCAGCGGACTGCTAAAGGAGCCATAGGCCAACAAGAACAGGGCGGAAGCATGTGATTGACATGCCTCCGCCCTGCAATGTATGCACGAGTGACTGTTGGGGGTGAATCAGTACTCGTTGTCACCTGAAGCCTTGGGGTCCTTGGCATCTGCAATGACGCAATCGGTCGTCAGCAGCAGGCCTGAGATGCTCGCTGCATTCTGCAGGGCAACGCGTTCCACCTTGGTGGGCACGATGACGCCGGCCTTGAGGAGGTCGCCGTACTCGCGAGTCATGGCGTTAAAGCCATAGGCATCAACCTTGGAATCCTCAACCTTCTGGGCGACAATTGAGCCTTCAACACCGCAGTTCTCAGCGATCTGGCGGATTGGTGCAGCAACGGCACGAAACACAATGTCGATGCCGAGTTTCTCATCACCACGGGCCTTCTTGCGTGCGGATTCTAGGGCCCGTCGAGCTCGAAGCACGGCGACGCCGCCGCCAGGAAGGATGCCTTCCTCGACTGCTGCTCGACAGGCGTGAAGGGCGTCTTCGACTCGGGCTTTCTTCTCTTGCATTTCCACTTCGGTTGCAGCGCCAACATTGATCTGGGCTACGCCGCCTGCGAGTTTTGCCAGTCGTTCCTGAAGCTTCTCACTGTCGTAATCGCTGGAAGTGTGCTCGATCTGGCCTCGAATTTGATCAATACGGCCTTTGATATCAGAGGATTTGCCGCCGCCTTCGATAAGGGTGGTGGCATCCTTCTCGATGGTGACCTTCTTAGCTCGTCCGAGATCTTTCATCTCGAGTTCTTCGAGGTTCATGCCGAGTTCTTCCATGACAGCCGTTCCTCCGGTGAGCACAGCGATGTCCTGCATCATGGCTTTGCGACGGTCGCCGAAGCCAGGGGCTTTGACGGCCGCAACTTTCAATACGCCTCGAAGTCGGTTGACCACGAGCGTTGCGAGTGCTTCACCATCAATGTCTTCGGCGATGATCAAGAGGCTCTTGCCGCTTTCGGCAACTTTGCCCAACACAGGGAGCAGGTCCTTGGCATTAGAGATCTTCTTTTCATGGATCAGGACGTAGCAGTCTTCAAGTGTTGCGGTCATTTCCGCTGAATCTGTGACGAAGTGGGGCGACAAGTAGCCCTTGTCGAACTGCATGCCTTCAACCAGATCGACGTGTGTCTCAAGGCTCGAGCCTTCCTCGACCGTAATCACACCATCCTTGCCAACCTTATCCATCGCTTGGGCGATGATCGAGCCGATTGTGCCGTCTTGGTTGGCTGCGCAGGTGCCTACCTGGGCGATTTCAGATGACTTTGTGACACCCTTGGACATGTCTGCAAGGTCATCACAGATGCTCTGAACGGCGAGGTCGATGCCGCGCTTGATCTGTGAGGCATTCGCGCCGGCGGTAATGTTGCGAAGGCCTTCGGTGAAGATGGACTCGGCGTAGACAGTCGCTGTCGTTGTGCCATCGCCGGCATCCTTGCTGGCTTTCGTTGCAACTTCTTTCACCATTTGGGCGCCGATGTTCTCCCAGGCGTCCTCGAGTTCGATTTCCTTGGCAACCGTGACGCCGTCTTTGGTGACGGTTGGTGCGCCAAAGGACTTCTCCAGCACGACAACGCGGCCGGAGGGGCCGAGCGTCGTTTTGACGGCTTTGGCCAGTTTTTGAATGCCGCGGAGCATGTTCTCGCGGGCTTCGATGTCGTAGGCAATTTGCTTTGCAGCCATCGTTCTCTTTCCTTGACTGTGCCGTGCGTGTGATACCTGTATGAGGCCTTGGCGCGGCAACTGCTTGATGTGGTCAGACCGCGGTCACTCGATTGTGAACGGACGGCATGAAGTTCGGTTCGGTAATGTCATCGAGATCGGCTCGGGCCTGCCACATCGCCGAGACGTGGCTGGCATCAATCCAGATGTTGTTCTGTTGAGTTTGTATGTGCAGGCCGTGGGGGCTATGGAGTTCATCCACCGCAACAACGTTGCGGATTTCCAGTGCTCGTTCATCTCCACGAAGAATGATGTCAAGCTCCTGATCGGTGTCGATCATGTCGCGGAGTACTCGGATGACGGGGCCACGGTCCATGGTTGATATTCCAGTATCGCTAGTAGGCGATCAGCTGAGGATGCCGAGGATGTCGTCTTCGGTCATGATCAGCAGTTCGTCGCCGTCAATCTTGACTTCGGTGCCGGCATAGGACGTAAAGAGCACGGTGTCGCCCTTCTTGACAGTGAAGGGGAGGTAGGCGCCGGTTTCCTTGTTGAGTACGCCAGACCCGGTGGCGATGATTTTGCCTTCCGCGGGCTTGTCCTTGGCAGACTCTGGCAGATAGATGCCAGCGTCGGTTTGGGACTGGGCTTTGGCCCGGCGGACCAGCAGTTTGTTTCCGAGGGGTTTGACCTTCATCTCACGTCTCCTTGGGGCCCACGTGTCGGGGCGGTGTTGAGACCCAGCCGTTCAGTGGCGGGCCAGAGATCTTGATAGTGCCGTCGCAGGGCTCGGCGGAGGGTGTCCAGCAGCGACTCAAGTCGCATTGGACGATCGAGCACGGCGAAGGCGCCGTCTCGAAGTGAATCGATAAGTCCACGGGCGTCTTCACGACAGGTGGCCTGCCGGGGTCGCACAACGATGGTTGGCGGAGGGCTGTCGAGTCGGCGGAGCAGTTGCAAAATGCGAATGCCCGAGGCCTTCCTCGCTCCGGATGCTCGTAGTGGGATTTCAAGGTCGACCACAGCAATATGAATTGGCTGGGTTCGGATGAGCGTTTCTGCCTCTTCGGCAGTCTCGGCCTCCATGGTTTGGATCCCCATGGGCTCAAGCAGGCGGGGCGCCTGCCGCACAGCAGCCTCATCCCGCCATCCACCATAGGACAGCAGGAGATTCAGCCGACTTGGCCCCTCAGAGGCCGTTTGAGCAGCAATGTGCATAGGTTCTCTGCTGCAACTGGTGTGCCAAAATCACTGCTTCAGGGAGGTTTCCCCCCATCAGCCAAATGGAGGCCGCCGGAGGCCAGATCTGTGGGGCACACTCAGTTGGGCCCAAAGGCCAACAGTGGTGGGCATTGAGGTCTTCGCTTCAGATGATCTTGAGGGCTTCTGGCCTCCGTGGGCGTGTCGCTCCACTTTGGCCCCTCGATATCATGCGCGTCTATGGCCCACCCCCCAATCGTATCCGTAAAGCAGTTTCTAGCCCCCTCGGGTGTCGCAGTTGGCGATCAGCTGACCGTTCGAGGTTGGATCCGCACTCGCCGCGATGCAAAGGCTGGCTTGTCATTTCTGCAGATCCACGATGGCAGTTGCTTTGATGCACTGCAGGTTGTCGCCCCTGGAGAGTTGGACAACTACGACGAGGTCCTTCGATTGACAACAGGCGCCTCGGCGATCTGTACCGGTGAGGTCGTCGAGTCGCCAGGCAAAGGGCAGTCAGTGGAGTTGCGAGCGCACAGCATTGAAGTCGTTGGCCTCGTCGATGACCCAGACACGTATCCCGTGCCTGCTAAACGCCACACCTTTGAGTACCTCCGTGAGCAAGCGCACCTGCGCGTTCGCACAAATACGTTTTCGGCGATCGCGAGAGTCCGGCACTGTCTCTCGCAGGCGATTCATCGGTACTTCCACGACAATGGCTTCTACTGGGTGCACACGCCCATCGTCACGGGTAGCGACTGCGAAGGTGCAGGCGAAATGTTCCGTGTTTCCACATTGGATCTGGCCAACATTCCTCGCACGGAAGACGGCGATGTCGACTTCACCGAGGACTTTTTTGGCAAAGAAACCAACCTCACTGTGTCAGGTCAACTGAATGTAGAGTCCTATTGCCTAGCTTTATCGAAGGTGTACACCTTCGGTCCAACGTTTCGAGCGGAAAATTCAAACACGTCGCGGCACCTTGCTGAATTCTGGATGATTGAACCGGAAATCGCATTTGCGGATCTCAGTGATGACGCGGACCTAGCTGAAGACTTCCTCAAATCGATCTTTCGCGCTTTGCTCGAAGAACTGCCCGATGACATGGCATTCTTTCAGCAGCGAATCGACAAGGGGTGTATCGATCGACTCACGGCCTTCATCGATTCAAGCTTCGAGCGAATGGACTACACCCACGCCATCGCCGCCCTTGAGAAGGCTGCTTCCAAAGGTACGACTTTCGAGTTTCCTGTCACGTGGGGCATGGACATGCAATCTGAGCACGAACGTTGGCTCACAGAGACGCATGTCGGCAGGCCCATTGTGGTCATGAATTACCCTCGCGACATTAAAGCGTTCTATATGCGACAAAACGATGACGGCCGAACCGTTGCCGCCATGGACGTACTGGCTCCAGGCATCGGCGAAATTATTGGTGGATCCCAGCGAGAAGAACGGCTCGATGTACTGGATGCGCGCATCGAGGAAATGGGTCTAGAACTCGAGGACTACTGGTGGTACCGCGATCTTCGCAAGTACGGCACGGTGCCCCACGCTGGATTTGGCCTCGGGTTCGAACGCACCATGGCGTTTGCCACGGGTATGGCCAATGTTCGTGATCTCATTCCGTTTCCACGGACGCCCCGGACAGCAACGTTCTAGGGCGAGTGTCCATCATGGGCAGTGCATGCAGGCTAGGCCGACAAGATTTCGGGGGTCAGGGTGTCCAATCTGGCGCGATTCCTGCGCATTGCGTCCGAGAACCATCAAATTTGCTCCAGTGAAAGAGAACCTCGCTCAAGTGCTTGTCTTTGATCGATGGGTAGTCGTGCGAGATGACTGGTGGTGGGAACCAGTCCAAAGCACGACATCCATTCCACGTCCCGTGCCAGCGGGCCTCTAGGAGCAGACAGTGAATACGCAAGCCATGGTCGAGCGACTCTTCCCCCTTCTTATTGCCGGTGACCGCGCCCAGGCCCGAACAACCATTCATGACTTCATGGATGACGGGTGTACTGCGGAGACCTTGACCGAATCGGTCTATTGGCCGTTGCACGAGCAGGTCAACGATCTCTACCGCAAAGATCAACTGACAACGCTTTCGCATAATTGTGCGGTGCGGCTCCTTCGCTCGCTGGTTGATCAGGCGCAAGCTCGCTACACCCAGCAGCCTCGCAATGGACGCAGCATGATGCTGTTCTGCGGTGAAACTGAAGTCGACGATATGGCTGCCCAGATGGTGGCTGACCTGGCCGAAGCAAACGGCTGGAGCGTCTGCTTTGGCGGCAGCGGCATTGCCTACGACGAGTTGCTCGAGGTTGCCAATGACCGCAAGCCAGACGTCATGCTCATGTTCTCCTCAGCGGCAAGTGATGCACCCATTCTCCGCCGAGTCATCGACACGGTTCGAGGCGTGGGGGCGTGCCCAGGCACGCAAATTGCAGTGGGCGGTGGCATTTTCAACCGAGCCCCTGGCCTTGCCGAGGAAATCGGGGCCGATGTGTGGGCTTCCACACCAGCAGAGATCATCGCTACGCTCAACGAAGAGCCCCTCCGCCGTGCAACGCCTGATCAGCGAACCGTTGGTCGCACGCGCTGGGCCGCCGCCTGAGCCAGTTTTCAGGCCTCATCCCCTCCATTTCTTTTCTGACGTGCATTGACGGGCCTTGGCAATTGCCAAGGCCCGTCTTGCGTTAGGAGTTGTAATATGGGGCGTCTGCGAAGGAGATGATGATGCGGAATCTGGTCTTGCGTGTATTGGTGGTAGTGATTGCGGTTCTCGCCTGGACTGGGACCGCCAGAGGGCAGAACTATCCCTTCTTCGTTCAACCGTTATCCGTAGATGATCTCGATGTCATTGCCGGAGCGCTTGAGTTGTCACCAGAGCAGCGCCTTGAGGTACTCAAGGCGCACAGCACCTATTTGGATGAATTAGAGGCACTGCAAAATGGCCCCATGAAACGGTTCATGGATAAGGGCATTTCGATGGTCTCCACCATGCAGCCATGGGGGGGCGATTTTGACATTCCACCACGGCGGGACCTTGAACAAATTGTTCGCGATGCCCGTGGTGTGTTTGCTGGCTTTGGATCGCTAGACGACAACTTTTTTGACAGCATCGCTCCATTGGTGTCCGAGGAACAACTCCCTCGTTTGGAGTTGGCCAGGGCCGTGCGGGCTGTTGATCGATACCGGTTGATCTACCTGCGTGTTGCGGGTGAGATGAATCCAGGCGCAGGTATTCATCTCATTGGGTACTTGATCCGCGATGATGTACGAACGACACCCCAAGTCGTAGAGGTGCTACTGGACCATCAAGAGCGATTATTGACAGCCACCGAGGGGTTTGAGCGAGCGGTTCTGTCCACGGTCGATGTCCTGCTTGACAAGGTCGATGACATGGGACTGCGCGAGATGGATCAAGAGCAAATGATGGGTCTGTTTATGGACGAGTCCCTGCGAGATGAGTTGATGCTCTGGGTTGACGAGGCAACGCGTCCCATTCAAAGTGCAGCAGCGTTGATTTCCGCGGAAAACCAGCGTGCATGGCGTGAACTTGAACCCTTGCTGGAAGAGGCATCTGTCGAAGGCATCAGGCGGCGTGTGCTTCGCAAGGCTTGGCCAAGGCTCGCTCGAAGTCTCTTTCAGTTGGACAGTCGCTTTGAGCGTGTACTTGAGCAATTGCCCGAGTCGGACCCACGACGGGCGGATGTGCTTGATGGCCAAGAGCGATTGCAAAGTGGATTGACGTCGCTTCTCGCTGAGTACGCGCCAATTGTTGAGAAACAGCGTCGATACCGATCGATTCAACAGTTTGACTCTGCATCAAAGCTTGAGGGCGCAGATCGCATTGAGGCAATCATGGAGCGACGAGAGCGGCTCGAAGAGCAAGCTGGTGCATTGCTGCTGGTCCTTGAAGCGGATATGCCAGATAGCCACGACCACGGTAAGAAAGACCAGAGCATCGCCGGCGGCGGTGCCGATGGTGGCAGTGATGGCTTGGTGGTCGCCGAGGCGACGATTGACTTGCCAGTTGAGCCACTGGAACTTGAACGCCTGCAGAATCTACTTCGGTGGATTGATGCGACAGACTCATCAAGGTTGCTAGCTGAAGTACTGCACGATGATTATTTGTCGTCCTGTCGTACCTTGTCCACGCAGCATGCAGCAGACCTTAAGGCGATCGCCGATGATGAGACGAAGGAAAATTGGCGTGACCGACGCACCGCTAGGCGTGCCCAGAGGACCTTAACGATCAATGCACTGCGGGCCCATGAGGACGTGTTGTTTGGAGATTTGGACGTCAGTCTTGAGGGGGATACCCATCGAAAGAGACTTGACCAAATTCGCGGAGCAGTTGAGCGATCTCGTAGCAGGCAAGCCATGGCTAAGAGTGATTGGGCTATGCGAGGGATGCCCGAGTCGACAATCGATTTGACCACCCTTGTCCTCTCGCTGCCATCTGATGAACTCGATGCTCAAACACGCTCCGGAGTGTTAGAGCAGTTGCTTGCGTATGACCGTCGTGTCAGCGGCACGTTAGAGGAACTGCAGTCTGTCCTAGACTCCGTGCAATTATTGGAAAGCCGTATGTACGGCAAGGAAGCCGCTGAGCAGGATGCCGACGTACAGGCACGCATTCGATCGAGTTGGGAGCGTCGCCGTGCCTCTGCAAGTGAGTTGGCAGGCGATCTCACTACGCTCAATCGGGATTCAAGCGAACAAATTGCCGATGCCATGCCTGATGTCATGCGAGGCGATTTGCTGGACACGTATCGACGTGCGGCGTACCCAGATCTCTTTAAAGGGGAGTCGACGATCGGCTCAGCCTTTGAAGAGGCCCTTGCGATAGAGACGCTTGGCGATGATCAGCGGCGTCGAGTGCAAGATCTACGTATGCAGCATGCAACAACATGGTCGGCTTTAACGGATGAGTTGATCGAACTTCGCTCAAATGGCGACGTGGGTATGCAGACGTTCCCGCCAAGTCCTCAGAGCATGAATCTAGCCTTGCGGAACGAGCAGCTGCGATTTCGGCGTGGGCAGGTTGCCCAGCGCTATCTGGCAGAATTGATGGTCGTGCTTCAGCCCGATCAGCGAGCGATGGTTCCATCTTTACAAGGTTCTCTGTGAATCAATTCGTGATGATTGCCATGGCCGTCCTGCTTGCTGGATGCGCGGGGCCACGTGTATCGCAGCACAGTGGTCGGGCGCCAGATGCCGTGCTTGGGGCAATGGGCGAACCCGCTGATCACCGTGTGTGGGCCGTAGTTCGTCCGACTGTGTGGGTAGAGGCTACCGGAGGGCAGATCGTCGATGATCGAATCACGATGGCCGTTCTCAATCGCGACACCGCAACGTGGCAGGTCGCCTCGCGTTTGAACGACCTTCAAGCTTTGTCATTGATCGATGCCCTTCAACAGGCGGTGCAACGTCGATCTGCCGCGAACCCCACATCCGTTGTTCTTGTGGAGTCTCAAGAGATCCCAGCGGATCTCGGCCCGAACGGAGTTGTTTCAGTTGCAGGCGGGGCCTGGCAAGTGACACCCACTGAGGGGGCCCTGATTCGCTTAGATTTGGTCGATGAGACTGGGCATGCCCACGTTCGCGTGGTGACAGACATCTTGTCTGCACAGGATCTCGGGCGTCGCTTAGGGCTGATTGTCAGGGTGGCCGGTTGACACGTCGTTCTTGTAGGTCCCTAGCCGTGGGCTTTGCTACGGTGCGATCTTCAGGAGAACCATTACCGTGCTCATTGCTCTGACCATATTGCTTCTTCCTAGCGTGCCTGTTGAAGGCGCTGTGATGCGGACGTGGGAACTTCATGAGGGGCTCTCGAGCCTGCAGCCGCTCATGCCTGGGCAACCACCCAACGACTGGACAACACTTTCATCGTTGGCAGACGTTGCATTGCCCGGCCGCGATGTCAATGTGCTGTCCTTGATTGACGGTGCGATCCTTGTGGACCGTCCTGGTGAATGGTGCTTTGAGTTGACCTCAGATGATGGAAGTCAGTTGTGGGTGACAGGCACACGAGTGGTCGACAACGACGGTCTTCATGGGTTGGTCGCTGAGACTGGATGCAAGACACTTGAGGCAGGGGCACATGACTTTCAAGTGAAGTGGTTTCAGGCCGCTGGGGGGGCGGGGTTGACGATGCTGTGGAAGGGGCCAGGTGATCAGGCGTTTGAGCCAATTCCCCAAAGCGCCCTTCGTGGTGTTTGGCCCGCGAGCCGACCCACCAAGGCTGGAGACAAGATCGCGGCGGCCAGTTCGTCACGGCGTCGACCAGGCGATGGTCGGCCTCTCGATCGAGCGTTTCCCGCCTGGCACTCCAAACGCATAGACGTCTCGCTTGATGGGCAGACAACGTGCATGATCACAACAGGGCCCGAGACCGTTGCAGTAGGGACAAAGGCGGGCTCTATTTGGATCGTTGACGTGCGTCATGGCACCGCAACGCAATTCGGATCTGATTTGCCCGTGCCCAGAGCCATGGAAGTCTCTGGCCAAGGGGGCATCATGGTTGCGCACGACGGTGGTGTGTTGTTGCTGCGTGACAACTCCAAGGATGGCATTGCAGACGATGAACGACAGATCGACACACTGGTCCCACCGGGGCCGCGTCGAGCGATTCAAGACGGGGCACTGCGAAATCGCCAGGGCACAGTCATTGCACGCATTGACCCAGAAACTGGCATTGACCGTGTGCTGGCACAGCATGACGACGGGGAAGCAACGTCCATGCTGTTGGCCTCACCCAATGAAGTGTGGCAGGCTACGCTTGAATCACCAGGGGGACGTGAGCGAGCAACCTTGACGCGTATGTCGGGCCAATTGGCTCACGCCGCAGCCGTACTCGATGCGCGGCGTTTCGTGTTGTCTGATGGCGATGGACTGCATCTGGTTCGTGAGGTGCCCAATGATCTGATCACCATTACGAATGCTCTGCCTATGGCCAATGGACTGGAAGTACAGTTGTCCCAAGCAGTCGATCGATCGGTCCTGAGCGATCCATCGCATTGGGTGTTGACGTGGATCGACGCGGCAGGTGGTTATGCCCCAATCGAGGTCGAGACGGCATCGCCTCGCATGGATGGCCACGGGGCCTTTCTTGAAATTGGCGACTTACCCGTGCCTGGCACAGTGCATGTTCGGCTTGTGGGGCCCTGGACCGCGATGGGGGAGACAACGCCACCGTGGTCGCCAGAGTGTTGGTGCGCGATTCATGCACCATTGCCTGCACGAACTGGAAAGATCGTGCCTAGGGTGATCCGCCGAGACAACATGTTGAGTCCGCAAGAGACAGTAGAAGGATGGACATTGCTCTTTGACGGAGCACATCCAGAGACACATTGGCGACGATTTAGAGGGGAAGGCCTGCCAACCTCTTGGGCCGCTGAAGATGGACTGTTGGTGTACAGCGGTGAAGGCGGCGGAGACATTATTACCCGCGAGCAATACGACGACTTTGATCTTGAACTTGAATGGCTCACTCAGCATGCGGGCAACAGTGGCATTTTCTTTAACGTGGCTGAAGATGCCGGCGCTGTTTGGGCGACCGGTCCTGAGATGCAAATTCTCGATAACTCGGGCCATGCCGATGGCAAAAACGCATTAACGAGCGCAGGGGCGAATTATGCATTGCATGCCCCGCCATTCGACGCATCGCTGCCACCAGGGCGGTGGAACAGAGCGAGAATCCGAGTTGAGGGTGATCATGTGCAGCAATGGCTCAATGGAATTAAGACGGCCGACTATCACCTGCAGTCCGATGCGTGGAAGGCCAAAGTTGCAGACAGCAAGTTTCGAGCAATGCCCAGGTATGGCACCGAGTCGTCTGGGCACATCGCGTTGCAGGATCATGGTGATCGTGTCGCATTTCGCAACTTGCGCATCCGTGCGCTGGAGTCATCAGACGAATGACCGAACCTGAGAATCCTATGGACGGCACGCCATTTGCACAGTTTGGCGACGAGTCATCGGTACGTTCGCTTGTTGATGCCTTCTACGACCACATGAATCAAGACACCGAGTTCATCGGTATTCGAGATCTTCATCCAGAGGATCTGACATCATCTCGCGATAAGTTGTTCAAGTTCTTGTGCGGGTGGCTCGGTGGGCCGCAGTATTACGTGCAGGAATACGGGCATCCACGACTTCGCATGCGGCATGCGCCGTTTCCCATTGGGGAGTCCGAGCGAGATCAGTGGCTTATGTGTATGGCCCGCGCGATGGATGACTGTGCGATTGACGGTGCATTGCGAACGTTTCTCGATGAGCGATTTGCCCACGTGGCCAACTTCATGCGCAATACGTAGTGGATTGGAAAGGCCAGCGTCAGCGATGGCGATTAGGTCCCACATGCATTGGGTTGTCTAGCGACATCAGGGGTGAGCCCAACAGCCGCGCCTATTTGCAACCCGTGTATGTAGGCCGTTTGGAGCACGGGGCGAGTCTCTGGTGATGCTGCGTCAATGGCTGCAGCCATTTCGACGCACCAATCATCCCAATGAAGATCATCACGCGAGGGCGGGTCGAGCAGGCGGTCGTGGGTGCGTTGTATCCACGTCGCACGCGGCAAGTCGCTGAGGCACTCTGGATGATTGCGTGCGATGTAGTGCAGTAGAAGCCCTGTAAATCGAGCATCATGAAACTGTCGCTCAAGCACATGCAAGTCTTGTGGTGCTGTGTCAGGAATGCGCCGGCCAATGGCAAGGTCAGCCTTGGAGGGGAACGCTCCGCCGTACAGGGCATCGTCGGGATCAGTGCGTGGCGGGAGTGCATCGTCGTGAATCGTGATGAGTCGTTTGCCCAGTGCGGCACCGTGGTCACGAAGTGACGCATGATGTCGATTCATCGAGTCAAGATCCACGCCAAGCCGCTTGGCTTCGTGTTCGCCAAGCACGCCCATCGGTGCGACAAATGGCGCGGCATTTAGTTTGATTTTCTTGACATTGAATCGCGTCTCGCCATCGCAAAGATCATCCTGGCGTGTGAAGATTCGGCGGCGCAAGGTGTGTTCATCAGCATCGAGAGCTTCCGATGGATCATGCCGTAAATTCCAGGCGATGACTTCGTTCTTTCGCCCTGGTGTTCTCGCCGCCACGGCGAAGGGGGCGGTGCATAAATCGGCAGCAGGAATACGGCTAGAGACATGAACGAATGCACTGCCTGTCACAATGCTTCGCACAGTTTCTGTGTTACGGAGGCTTCGAGCAAAGTCCCAAAGTTTGGGGGCAGAGGCCCTGAGCAACGTGGCAATGTGTGCAGTTGCACTGACGTCTGCCATGGCATCGTGCGCATCAGAGTGGTCAAAGCCGTTTGCCGGGGCAAGCTTGTCAAGTTTGAATGACGGTGTGCCATCTTCATTGGTTGGCCAGGCTAGTCCGTCAGGGCGAAGCGCACAGGCCGCGCGAGCGAGGTCGATGGCATCCCATGCATCACAGCCTTGTCTCGATTCGTGGTCGTATGAAGGTAGGAAGTTGCGCCAGAATCCGAAGCGAAGAATCTCGTTGTCAAAGCGCCGAGTGTTCCATCCGAAGGAACACGTGCCGGGTCGGTTGACTTCGTCGTGCAGGCGTCGAAAGGCCTCGGCGTCGGAGATGCCCTCGGCGGCGCATTGTGCAAGCGAGATGCCCGTGACTTCGATGGCCTTGGGGTGGGGGAGGCGATCGGGTGCTGGTTGAATGAACAGCGAGACCGGATCCTCGCCCTCGATGGGCTTTAGTTCCATGTCAAAGCGTTGCCAGGCCACTTGCAACGGTCGACAGGTGCGAGGATCTACACCATCAGTTTCAAAGTCGTAGATTAGATACGACGTAGTCATGACGGAAGGTACACACGGCCGTCGTCGTCAATTGTGATGCCCGGGTTCCACGCCACTTCCCATGGGTGCCCGTCGGGATCCGCGAAGTACCCACGGAGGCCACCCCAAGGTGGTTCCGATGCTTCGCGAAGCATCGTGCCGCCAGATTGCACAGCGAGGTCAAGCATTCGTTGCACATCGTCTGCAGACCGTACGTTTTGGGCAAGTGTGATACCACCAACGTTGCTGCCTTCAATTGGCACATTGGCATCCGCGGCAAGTGCTGATTGGGCAAAGAGTGCAAGGACCTGCCCGTGCATATCAAAGAAGGTGATGTGCGGGTTGCTTCGAACGTGCGGCGAGAGGCCCATGGTCTTGTAGAAACTCGTTGAACGTTCTAGATCGTCAACCCCAAGCGTGACAAAGGAAATGTTGTTTCGCATCATCTCAAGCCGGCTCGATAGTGGTCGGTTCAATGAGTTGATTGCAGGCAACGGCGAATCCGGCGCCCACAAGGGGGGCGATGAGGTAGATCAGCCATCCCGTCCAGGCGAGTTTGCCTTGCACGGCGAGGCCCAGCCACACTGCGGGATTGAATGCGGCGCCAGACTCTGGCCCCATCACCCAGGCGCCCCCAGCGACAGTGAAGCCCACCACGATTCCGAACCATTGGTTGCCATCGACTTGTTTGGAAGTGATTCTGAAGATGACGAAAACCAAGAGGAATGTCCAGACGGCTTCAGCAACAAAGCCAGCAGTAGGCGCAGCTTGGATCATGGATTCCGCCTCGCCACGCATGTACAGGGCAAGCACAGCAGCGCACA
>JABAAC010000121.1 GCA_014238965.1 Phycisphaerales bacterium
CAAGCGTGAAAGTTTTCCATCCAACATCATCGCTGGAATGTTCAACTTCTCCCAGGCCTCGATGTTTGAAATCGAAGATGCGGCAGTTCGCGAAGCACCCAAAGTGAAGTTCTGATCACGTTGATGGATGTCAAGCAAGGCCGCAGTGGAGTGAACCTGTGAACTTTTTTGAGGCGCAGGACAAGGCGCACCGCAAGACGGGCATGTTGGTCTGGACGCTGGGCTTTGGCTTGGTGGCTATGACCGCGGGCATGTATGTCGTGCTCATGATTGCGGTTCACCTGATGGGCGCCTATGACCGGATGAATGCCCAAAGTGCGGCTGAGAATGGGCAACGCGTTCGCGAAGGTCGGTTTGAACAGTGGGTCGATGGCGAGTCGCTGATCTGGTGGGATGCTGATGTCCTGCTCGTCGCATTCGTACTCATGCTACTGCTGGTGGGCGGGGGCTTCTTGTTTCGCTACTTGCAACTGCGAAGTGGTGGCGAGGCGGTGGCCGAGATGATGGGCGGCACGCGAATTGAGCCAGACACGTCCAATCCGAACCAGCGCCGGGCGCTCAATGTCGTCGAAGAGATGGCCATTGCATCGGGTGTCCCTGTTCCCCCTGTCTATGAACTTTCGTCGGAGTCCATCAATGCTTTTGCCGCTGGGCATACCGTGGATCAGGCTGCTATTGGATTGACCACGGGCTGCATCATGTTGCCGCGGGATGAGTTGCAGGGCATTGTGGCGCACGAGTTCAGCCATGTATTCAATGGCGATATGCGACTCAATCTTCGGCTGATCGCCATTATCAACGGTGTCATGGTGCTTGGTATCGCGGGGCTCTTGCTTGCTCGGTATGTCGGATACAGCATGTTGTTTGGTGGCGGTCGTGGAAACGACAAAGGTGGTGCAGCAGCGTTTGCCATTGGCTTGATGGCCCTTGGTTGGCTGATCGCTGCGATTGGTTTCATGGGAACGCTGGTCGCCAGAATTATTCAGGCAGCGGTCTCCCGAGAGCGTGAGTTTCTTGCGGATGCCAGTGCGGTGCAATTCACGCGAAACCCCGATGGTATTGCGGGGGCGCTTGCTCGAATTCAGGGATCGCCGATGAAGACCAAGATTGCGGGCGAAGCGAGTCAGTTCAATCACATGTTCTTCTCACAGGCTGTTCCGGCGATGTTTGCAACGCATCCGCCTCTTGATGTGCGCATCAGTCGCATTACCGATGGCCGTGATATTGATGTCAAGCCGATCCATAGTGGCTCGGAATCGCCAACATCGCCCGATCAATCGAAAAAAGGCGTTGGCACCATGGCCGCTGCGGTGGTTGCGATCGATCGCGTGCAGCAGGCTTTGGCAAGCGCCGGCGATATTAATTCCATATCAATGCAGTGGACACTGAAAGTAATCGAGTCGATCCCACAGCCGCTGCGTGATGCGGCACATTCCCCTCGATGCGTTCGGGCCTTGATCGCTGCCATGCTCATTGAAGACGGTGGTACAGACGAAGCCGATGCGCTGGCCAAGCAGCTTGCTTCGGTTTCGAGCCTGCTTCCAGATGAAGAAGCCAAACGTGTGGCGCAGTTGCGTCCGCTGTTCGCATCCCTTGACGTCTCATGTCGGGTACCCCTGCTAGACATGACCAGCTCGGCCGTGCAAGCCCTGTCAGAAAGTCAAGCACGCGACCTGGCTGAGTTGGTCGAGGAGTTGGTTGCGGCGGATCGCAAAGTCAGCCGCTTCGAGTGGATTGTCGCCATGTTGGTTGATGCAATGCTCGATCGGGGGGGGCGGGCCAGCCACCGTGTCACGGCTGTGATCCAATCAATGATCCCATCTATTCACGCGGTCCTGACCATTGTCGCCAGTGCCGGTGGTTGTGATGAAGACGAGACGACGGCTGCGGCTGCCAGTGGCTGTACGTCACTTGGA
>JABAAC010000122.1 GCA_014238965.1 Phycisphaerales bacterium
ATTCCACCTGGGCTGTGTGTGGGATCGGTTGGCCAAGTCTGGCTGCAACCCGACGCGTCAACCCTTCGCCCGTTGCCCTGGGCGCCAACGCAAACTGCGTGCATGGGTGATCTGGTTGAGGCAGATGGTTCGCCGTGGAGTTGCTGCCCACGCAGTGTTCTGCGGCGGCAAGTCGATGCGCTTCATGCACTCGGGCTCACCATGCGCATTGGCTTTGAGCCGGAATTCATGCTGCTTCTTGAAGATGATGATGCATCACTTCGTCCTGTCGACGCTTGGCACTACGCATCGATGCACGCCCTCAACAGCGAGGGACTGGTGCTTGAAGCCATGGCTGAGGCCTTGATTGCGCAAGGCGTCGTCGTCGAGACGATGCTTGCAGAGTCCGGCAGCGGTCAATACGAAATGGCTATTGGTCACGATGAACCCATGGCAACGGCAGATCGCATGCTCATCGTGCGTGAGACCATCCCCGTCATCGCACGAGCGCACGGGCTTGTGTCAACCATGTTGCCAAAGGTGCTTCCCGATGAAGCAGGCAACGGTTGCCACATGCACTTTAGTTTGTGGCGTGACGGCGTCAATTGCATGAGTTCTGGTGGCGCACAGAACTTCACCCCAGAGGCAGAAGCATTTACCGCCGGTGTGCTTGAACACCTTCCAGCGCTTGTAGGCTTGACTGCGCCATCGCCACCGAGCGCCGTGCGCATTGGCCCGGGCGCCTGGGTCGGTGCGTATCAATGTTGGGGCTGGGACAACAAGGAAGCGCCCATTCGTGTGCCCAGTGAACCTCGCGGGGGTCCATGCCCCCAACATGTCGAGTTCAAGACAAGCGACGCAACGTGCAACCCATATCTGGCTATTGCCGGTCTCATTGCTGCAGGTATCGATGGACTCAATCGAACACTTTCGCTGCCAGAGCCGCTGGAAGTTGACCCGGCACATTGCACGCCAACACCACCATCATTGCCCCGCACAGTGGACACGGCCATGGATGTCTTGGCAGGCGATGCAGTGCTGCGTGCGGCGCTGGGTGACGATCTACACAGCGTTGCTATTGCGGTGCGCCGATTGGAAGCATCACATCACGAGGGGTGCGTCCTAGAAGACCTCGTCAGTCGCCTTGCTCGCTGTTGGTAGTGTCGCTCGTGGGCGGCAAGGTATGTACCCACACAAGAGCGATACACATTGCAATGCCGGCAATGATCACTTGCACACCAAACGCTGTCGCCATGCCGTTACGCCGTGCGTCCGAGATAGACTCGGCGAGCTTTGGTGCAATAGCTCGCAATTTCTCAGCTGCTTCAAGGTCTCCTTGCAGCGCCTGGGATGCAATGTCGGGATGCATTGTGAAAGCGGGATCATTGTGATCAACGGTGTACTGCATAAACAACGCGATTGCTGCGGTGAACAGCACAATGCCTAGACTTGCGCCGAGCATGCGAATGGTTTGAATAAGGCCTGACACTTCGCCGCGTTGTGTGCCCGTGGCACGCGACAGCGCATCGGTATTACACGGTGTTGTGGTAGCGGTCATGCCGATGCCAAGCAAGACCATGCCCACCGCGAGCAGGGGGTACGACTCCAGCAGTAACGCGGGTACTTCAATGAGCAGGCCGAGTATGGCTAGGGGCAATGCCATCTTCAGCAGTGGGCGAGCGCCACGGCGGTCATACATGCGGCCGGCGGGGCCGATGATCACCAGTACAGGAATCATCAGGGCCATGCCGCCAAGGCCTGCTTCCAGTGGGGACCAGCCGAGGACTTCCTGCAGATAGACGATCCCGTAGACGGACTGCCCAACCATGATGACGTTCAGGCACATCAGTACAAGTGACTCGCCCAGCAACACGCGATCACGTAGCGGGTTGAGGTTAAGCAGGGGCGATGTGCAGCGAAGGCACCGCAGGATGAAGCCAACCGTCAGCATGATGCCCGGCAGCACAAGCAGCCTTGCGATCCAGCCTAATTGTGATGGTGGTTGGGCCGCCCACTCAAGACCAAGGACCAAGGTCGGTAGTCCCAGCAGTAACAACAGTGCGCCAAGTGCGTCGAACGCGCGGGCGTGGGCTCGCCGAAACGGTCCAGTGATGCCAATGGTCAACAGTAATGAGACTGCTGCAACAGGAATGTTAAGGAAGAAGATCCACGGCCAACCAGCGGTCTCGATGACGACGCCACCAATGATCGGGCCTGCAACCAGAAACAACAGCGAGATGCCAAAGAACATCGCCATGGCCATGCCACGTTTGCCTGCGGGGAACGCCGCAATGACGATGGCTGTTGCTGCGGGTTGCATGCATGCAGCAGCAGCACCTTGAACGATGCGGCCAGCCATCATTGACCAGCCACTGGTAGACAGGCCACACCATACGGAGGCCATTGCAAACGCCAATACAGCCACACGGTAGATGCGAAGCCGTCCGAATCGATCGCCAAGGCGACCACCTATGGCCAAGAGGCACGCAAGTGTCAGGACGAAACTTGTCACCAGCCAGCCCGCCATGGCACTGGACATCTGTAAATCCACTTGGATTGTTGGTAGTGCGACACCTACCACAGTGGTGTCGAGCATCATCATCGACAGCGAGCCGGTCATGGCGATGAGCGTCCGCCAAGGTCTCAGATTGGGTCGGTCGGACTCGTGGTCGGCTATGCTCACGTGTGAATCGTCCCTGCGGGGGCCTGCCTCGTCAAGCCGTGGCGATCCTTAGAATCCAACAGATGGTCGATCACCCGACTTTGTGATTTGCACAACTTTGGTCCAAGGTTGCAAGTTGATCCACCAATCCGTCAAGGACATTTCGAACTGCAGATTGGTTTCCCGCGTGCTACCAGCGCGGTTGCGTAACTCGGTGATACTGCCTACGAGTGAGTAATCTGGGACAGGGCTTGCGCCGTCGGCGCTTGGATTGCGAATCGCTCGCCGTCGTGCGTTGGCCGCGGCCTCGGCATCCATGGCATTGCCGGCAACTCCTTTATACGTTGAGGCGATCAATACCAACTTAGAGCGAAGGAGTTCTTCTTTGATCGCACCGGTCAACATAGGCATAGGCATGCGGCTCGATGTGTCGTTCACAATCGCGTGATCTCGAAGCAGCAAAATGGGCACGCGGCCTTCCCGGGCCTTGAACGCTTGGAACTCACCACTTTCTAAGAGTCCCTGAATCATTCCCGAGGCCGCGTCACGTACGTCTTGCATGTCGATTTGGCTGGTGCTGGTAATGGACTCAGGACCGCCGGTTTGAATGCGATGGGCAGGAGTGCAGCCAACAGCAGAGACGAGCAGAATAAGAAGCGTGATGCGCATGATGGGGGACCTCCCGAAGGTGTCAGAACGAGTCGGAGCGCCGAAGTTCAAACGTGAAGTCAGTTGCCGCGAGGGTGGGTGCCAGCGAGGTCAACGTGACCGAAGCGCCGGAGGGCACACTGGTGCCTTCCCAGACGTTGGTGTGCGATTCAATTTGATTGCCGCGGGCGTTAAGCCAGACGGTGCGCCAAGAGAATGTTCGAGTTGTGAATCCATCGTTGGCGACGATAATGTGCGTCTTGAGCAGGCCAGATGGCTCACTGTGGAACATGCTTGCGCCAGTGCAATGCAGGAAGATCTCGGTCAATACATCGTTGATGCGAGATTGTGTGTCATGTAACTCATCAGCCGGGGCGGATGTTCGGCTACTGACGGTATTCACGCTGCCACAGCCTGACACAAATAAGAGCGTACTGAGCAGGAGTGTGTATTGGCGAATCATTGTGCAGGTGCTTTCTGTGCAGGAGCGGTTGCCTTAGGGGCCACTGGGAGTGGGACCGGCGTTAGCTGTGCTGGCCAGATATTGTCCGCGGCAGAGTCTTCCATTGGCATGAAGACCACCAGATGCAGTTCGACGAAGCCGCGGGCATCTGGGCTTGTGCAGGCCGGGTGTACGGTGGTGCCGATGAATCCGTTGGCCTCAAGCTTGCGCTGGAGTACTCGACCCATTGCATGCATCGCATCGGCGTGGAGTGCAGCGGGTTGGCGAGCGACAAGCAGGCCAGGGGTCGTAACAACCACTGGGCCACTGCCACTGTGGGCGCGGTAGCCAGTTCGGTCTGCTTGGAGTCGAACAGGAACGTCGAGCATTGCGTTCAAGTCCGGGTACCAGTCCATCGACCGTCCCCATGTAGCGGTGATGGTCTTCACCGATCGGGGGCCAGAGGGTACTCGTCGCTGGAATGCTGATGACGAGTTTGGCATGAGAGGCGCCGTTGCTGTTGGGTGTGATGTCAAAAGCTGTTCATGTAGCGATTGTGTTGAGGCAGTCCGATCAACTGTGGGATCAGCTAGTGCCCTGGCCTGGCTCAGTGCATGCGTGGATTCATCTAGAGCATCGATGTCGATGGCAACAGCAGTCAGCCGCTCGCGATGCTTAAACACAGGTGGGCTATTGGCTTCTCTGTGGTGTTGGTGTGCCGCTACGCCATCACCGGAAATCCTTGGCAGCGTGGGGTGCTCAACGGCCGCAAGTCCTTCGGGCCAGCGGGTGGTAGCGTCAAGCGAGTCAATTGGTAGGAACACCACAAAGTGAAGCGTGTTGTGACCGAATTGATCTGGTGTTGCCAGGGCTGGGTAGACCCGCGTGCCCATGTAGCCCGATTCCGACAGTGCGCTGGATACTGCGTCGCTCATGGTTACCAAGGCATCTTGGTGCATCCACACGGGGCGATCCTTGAGTAATGCTGAAGGAGACGTGACCAGTGGTGCCCCGTCACCGTAGTGAGCCATGTAGCCACTGGGCGTTGGTTGTAGCGTGACCCGCGCATCAAGCAGTTGGTCAACATCGGGCTTCCACTGCATGTCTTGGCCCCACGTGAGTTTGACGCCCTTGATTGGATATCGGTAGTTGGGAACCGGTGGTGAGGCTACTGGTGGCGAAGGCTCCTGCCTCGTTGTGTCATTGGGTTCATCTACCGCGGCAAAGGCCAATGCTTGCGATGGTTCAGAAGTTGCAATCGAACTGTCAAGTGGGTCGTGAACGGGGAGGGCATCGGCGTCGACCAACTCAATAGCAACAACCTCTTCCGGGGAAGTTGGTACATCAAGTGGTGGGCTGATATGCATTGGTTCGTTGGCGATTGGCGTGTCGGCAACCATCACAGTCGTTTCATCAATGGGATTGATGGATTCGAGGGAGACTTGCGCTGGGGCACGGTTCGCATCAGCGACGAGAACTTCAGCGTCCATTATTGCATCTTGGGAAGTGCCGTCCTCCGGAACAGCATGCAAGTCAAAGGACGCAACCCATGGTGTGCGTTCGCCAGTGAGTTGGATAGGCATCAGGGAAGGGGACATTGCAGCGTTCGATGGCATGGACACCACAAGGATGTTGTGCTCATGTCCCGCGATGTTGGCTTCGCCGAGGGCTCGCCCATCAGGCGTTGACAAATACACACGCCCAGACGGTGGCGTTGGAATGCGCGCAACTTGAATTTCAGCAGGCAAGGTGTGCCAGCAGCGAAGGTCAGCTTGCGCAGATCCAACTTGATACATGACAGTGCCTAGGGCCAATAAGCTGGCGGCGAGATTCTGCTGATCGCTTGCGAATTGCGTTGCAAAATACGCTGCAACGGCTTTGCCCGTTGCGCGGATGGCTTCTTGTGAAATAATGATTGGCAGTCGCTCCTTAAATTGCCATCGGGCTACGTCGGCGGTGTTCGTGAGCAGGTGTGTTCGGCTCGATCCTGCTTCGTCAGTTCGCACATCAAGCCACGGAACCATATCAGTGTTCTCAACGAGTTTAGGCAGCGCTAGCGTGGGCATTGTGAACCCGCCCGACAGTGCAAGTGGCATAGAAATACGGACCTCTTTTTTGTCAGGGGATTGCCCGTTCATGAAATACACCCAGGTTGTCGGAGGCTGTACTTCGTCGCTCGTACTTGCGTGCATGATGTCGTCGCCAACAACGGGCACAAGCGTAGGAACCATTGCAGCAACATTGCGCAGGCCAGTTCGAGCGGCAGGCAAATCGCCGTTGTAATCACGAACGGTCAATCGGAAAATGCCATCCAAATGTGAGGCAAATGGATTTCCGTAGTTGGCATACGCTGCATTATCCGGGAGGTCGTTGTAGTGCTGCGACAGTATGCGGCTTGTGTTGCCATGCATGACGCCAGCGGAGTCAGATGACCAGTCATTGTCATCATCGTCGCCCCATTCGCCGCTGGCCTTGTCGACCGATTCAGTATTCCGCTCATTGGCCAACTCTATGGCTCGGGCGTAGCGATGGTGCGCGTCGTCTTGCCACAGCATTGCTCGATTGAGTTCGATGCGCGCCGTGGGCATGTCGCCCATCGCCATGAAGTTGAGCGAGTTGAATGCGTGCAACATGATTCGGTCGTTGGGCGTGCCACGATAAATCGACATTGTGTCGTTGCCAACAGTTGTCACAATTGCTTCTGAAACAGTCGCCTCTGGGGACTCGTCCAAGTAAGGAAATGTGTCAACAAAAGCGTGGTCGAATGCTTCGATGCTACTTGGGTAATCCCCGGCAACTTGTGCTGCGCTGCCTGCTTCAAGAAAGTAGACCACGCGGTTCTTGCGGTGAGGCGACTCTTCCCGAGCATCACGGTAGGCGATGTGGGCAGCTTTCTCGTAAGCGCCGTTAGTCCAAAGCGAGTCTAGTTGGCTTGAATCTGAGCGATACTCAGCTTGGCATCCCAGGCACCCAAACGCGAGAGCGGCGGATGCGGGGATCATGCTTGTGCTGGCCCAACGCAGGTGCATCACTTCAACTGCTCCATCCAAATACTAGGCTGGCCGATTCCAAGGTTGCGAACTTGGCTTGTGTCAATAGTAATGCTGCTTCGCTTGAGAAAGTCAACCAAGCCTTCGACCATCGCGCGTTCATTTTCACGCAGTACAGCACCGTCTTTGAGTTGCTCGAAAAAGGCGGTTTGTTGCTCGAATGCAGCACGCCCCTGGGCGGAAAGGACAATGGGAATTCGAAGTGATCCAGTCGTGTCATCCACTCGGACAAATCGATCGACGGTCTCACAAAGCGGGTGCTCCAACTGCAAGCGTTGAACACCTACCGTTGCGCGTACTGGTCCTGGTGTACTGCCCACAAGGAGGCCATTGAGTGAAATCGTGCATGCATTCGCAGACAGCGGATACCTTTTGCCGCTAATGACCCACTTGCCATCGATGTTCTGAATCTCGGGAACCGTCATGTTTTCCAGATGCGGCACAATACTCAGGAGGTGCATTGGAGTGTTGGCGGCTTTCGGGTTCAGTGAGCCTCGTGCAATACTCATCGCAACGGCGTTGGCGACTTGCTCAGCATCTTGTTCGAGCAGTCGAGCAGCAATGTTGGAATCGATTCGAGTGCGTCCCGGACTTTCTCGAACAGCCTCGCGGGCATGCACAATGCCACCATCGGTACTCGCTCCAGAAGTCGCATCGAGTAATCTCCATGCAACGTCAATTGTGTACTGGGTGACAATTCGTTCAACCGACGTTGTCTCAGTGACATCCGTATGCAATGCAGTCACTGTCGCGGTCACGATGGCATCGGCGTTGAGCATTTGTGCAAGAGCCACTACCGATGCACGATCTGAGAGCAGTCGCTGTGCTCGAGTTGCCTCGGGATCGTTGGTTCCAGTGTTTGAGCTTGACGCGCCGATGGTCGAAGCTGCATTGAGTACGTCTCGCCGACTAATGATGCGTACACCTTGGCGGCTGAGGAGCGACTCAACTTGTCCTTGGAGGGTCCCGACCTGCGACTCAGGAAGTTTCTCGGTAGTTGTATCGACAACAACTGCAACTCGCGTTGGTGGCATTGGAACGCGATTCGTTTGGAGATCGGGTTGGTCGGCACTGGCATCGCCATCATGCTTAAGAGGTGAATCTTCGATCATTCCTGGCGATGCAAACGGCCCCGTGGCACGCATGTCAGCTGTGAATGTAGACGGGAGCGACTGGGCAGCTCGCAAGGTGCTATGTCCAACTGCTGGAGCGCGAGCCAACGAGACGGCTTCGGCAACGGCATAAGCAGGAAAGATCTCGGTCACAACAGCCCAACCGTTGGGGAGTTTGGCCGCGCCAAGCGAAGTGCCCGTTCGTGGATCACGCATCACGCGTCCTTGATCCTGCACCGAGTACACATCGCCAATGGCGATGCCAGTGCCTTGTCCTCTATTGAACGATATACGGCCATCTTGAAACGCAATAACGGTGGCCGGCGAAAGCACGTCGAGCACGGCGGTGGTGGCATCGCGGGCGAAGTCGTGCGTGACGGCACCGATCATGGCGTTTGAGAATGAACCCTCTTGTGTGGCTCCTGGAATGATGCGCGTCTCATGAGTGTGTTCGGAGGTCACGCGCGTTGAGGCGAGCATTGTTCCCCTGGTTACGTCGTAGATGCGAACGATGGCACCAAGTTGGATGGTCTCGAAGATGTATGTCGAATTGCCGAAGGCATCTGGGATCACATCTTCGCGATCGATTACTTGAAAGTTGTTCACGATCACGTTTGCGATGTACTTGAATCCGGCAAGTTCAAAAGCGCGGCCTCGCTGCGCATCGCCATCGGCGTATAGCCCGGAGTCTTGTCTGTCTTGTGCATCAAGCACTGATGACAAATCGGAGCCGGCTGTAACTTCGAATAAGCCCGATGCCTGGAGGGCATTGACGAATTCACCATCCGCACTCTGAAGAATTTGTTCGAGCACGTTGGCAACGCCTGAGCCATCGCCTTGGGCCCGAGCCATGACCGCTGGTGTGGCGTCGATGCGTTGGACGGCAATGCGGTCTTTGGACTGCGTTGCCAATGCTGTGCAACACGTCAGGAGCGCAGCAGCGCAGGAGAAGGCGGGCTTCCAAAATCTATGCATGGCGATCCTCTTTCTGGGCCCATTGGATCTACTTCATCGGGCAAGCCGTGTGATCGAGTGGCCGGGAGCCCAAGTATACGGAACTACAAACCCATGCGGGGCTTGTTTATCGAGTGCCACTTGCGTTCAACCACTGCTAATTTGGCGTTCAGCAGGTAGGGGGCGTGCTGGTCTATTGCTCAACCGGCAGCCGCGGCTGTTGCGTTCATATCAGGGGCCTCGTAGTGGTCCCGAACCTGTTGCAGGGCTTCATGCATACGGCGTTGTACATCAGCAAACGCTGGATCATCATGAATATTGCACACTTCGTGGGGATCTGTTTCAAGATCGAATAACTCCCACTCGTTGTGTGTAGGCCAGTGAATCAAGGCATACCGGTCTGTTCGAACGCCTTCGTGTGGGGCGACGTTGTGCACGCCTTGCTCGACGTAGCGGTAGTAGATGGCGTCACGCCAATCATCGGGTCGGTTGCCTTCCAGCAATGGACGGAGGTCTCGCCCCTGCACACGGTCGGGTACGTTGGCACCCCCGGCAGCGCAAAGCGTTGGAAGCAGGTCGATGTTCTGGGCAATTGCATCGACACGCGACCCCGCAGTAGCGACGCCCGGCCACCGCACGATCAACGGAAGGCGAAGCGCAGGGTCATTCATGAATCGTTTGTCATACCACCCTTGCTCGCCTAAAAAGAAACCTTGATCGCTGGCATAGATCACGATTGTGTTCTTGGCCAGATTGTTGTCATCTAGAAACTCAAGCACCCGGCCGACGGAGTCGTCCACACCGGCAACGCACCTCAGGTAGTCCTTGATATATCGCTGATACTTGTATCGAGTGAGGTCATCGCCTTCCAACTCGGCAGCGGCGAATTCTGCGTTGCGTGGCCCATAGGCTTCTGTCCAGGCCTGAGTTTGTGCGGCATTCATTCGCTTGTAACGGCCGCGGGCCCAGCGATCGGGGCCAGTGAGTGGTGTGCCTTCGTCAGGGTCGATTTTGAGGTCGTACCACAACCACATGTGGTTGGCGATTTCCATTTCCTGTTCGTTGGCAGCAGTGCCACGGCTAGCGTGATCGTCGAGCAGCGATAGCGGCTCGGGGATCGTTTCTCCCTCAAACAAATGGTGGTGTTCAGGGGCTGGCATCCAGGCGCGGTGTGGTGCTTTCTGATTCATCATTAACAAGAATGGTTGGCCACTGTCTTGAGCGGTTTCAAGCCAGTCGATGGCGAGGTCCGCGGTAATGTCAGTGACGTGCCCTTGGACGCGACGTGTGCCTTGAGCATTTCGAAAGTCTGGCGCGTAGTAATGCCCCTGACCGGGCAAGATGTCCCAGTAGTCAAAGCCGGTGGGGTTCGATTTCAAGTGCCACTTGCCGACCATCGCGGTCGTGTACCCGGCATCGTGCAGCAAGGTGGCAATGGTTGGCTGCGCGCCGTCGAAGGAGTTGCCATTGTCTTCGACACCATTGATGTAGCCATGTACACCGGTCAAGAATGCTGCTCGGCTTGGCGCACAAATGCCATTGCTACAGAATGCTCGGTCAAACGTGGTGCCTTCTGTGGCGATGCGATCGATGTTCGGCGTTTCGTTGATACGTGATCCATACGCACCTACCGCAGCGCAGGCATGATCGTCGCTCAGGAAGAAGACAATATTGGGTCGCTCAGGTGATGGATTGACCATAAGCGAGGTGGCGAGAGTAAGGATGAGCATGCGTCATGTCTCCACTGCGAACATTCGCAGAGCATCAAGGCTGCAGTATGCAAGAACAGCTTCATGCGTTGCACCTAGTATCACTGGGGGCGCATGGCCGGATTCGAAGGCTTCTTGCCATCTTGGTGCGCACAAGCACCATTGATCGCCTGGGCGAAGACCTGGAAATCCAAACGATGGCTGAGGTGTGGAAAGATCGTTTCCCACTGACTGTGAGAAAGCGAGAAACGATTCGGTCGCCACAATACACACAGTGTGGCTGCCTTGGTCGTCAGGCCCCGTGTCGCAACAGCCTGTTCGGTAGAAGCCCGTCATGGGGTCAGTGCTGCAGGGCAGCAGGGGGCCGCCCAGTACATTTCGAGCGGTGCTATGGGCACTTGGCTGGGAACTTCGAATCATTGGCTGTGAAGTGTAGGATCGAAGGTATGTCAAATCCTGTACTTGTTGTAGGAGCGGGTCCAGTTGGCTTGACCGCGGCACTCTTGATGGCGAAAAACTCGATCGTGCGTGCGATTCGGGGCACGGTGATGCATTTGGCATTGGCAGTGCCGGCCGTGCAACACTAACTCGGCAACGCGCTTTCGGACGACTTAGTGACCTATCGAGGAGGGCCACTGCCGCCTCGGTGATGGCTTCCCCGATGTCGATATGGACGCTCGGCCAGCAACGGATCTCTTGCGTGGCAACGAGGCGATTCTTGTGCGAGCGGGTGGAGATACAGCTCTGGAGCGTTTGGGTGTTGGTGGCTTCCCTGTGGACGCGCCCCCTGTGGCAGCTAAGGCGTTTGGCGACGATGTTGTGGTGCGGCCCGATGGCGTGATTGCAGCCTTTGGTGCTGCTGATATTCATAGGTGGCCGAAACAGTTGCAGGTGGATTGAACCAATCAGGCGAGTGCCCCGCGGGGTTTCTGTTTAGTTATGTGATACGCCGAGTCGGTCATGGATGCGTTGTAGGGCGGCCTGCACGACATCGCGATCCCATGCGTTGAGATTCGTACGCTCGGCGTCGCGTTCGGCTTGCGATTGAAAGACCGCGTTTGCTTCATCTAACCGTCCAAGGCCCTCTAAAGCATGGCCGTGATGAATGCGCCACGCGCGTTGCAGGTCCGATTGTGGGCTGAGCGTCCCGATCTGCTGCTTCATGGCATCAAGTGTTGCCAGTGCAGCATCGGCGCGTGGCGTAAAGCCTAGTTCATCATTGACCAGCTCCAAGAGTTGGGCGAGTGACTCATGGCTGCCCTCTTGGAGAAGGTGTTCGTGTGCCGATTGAACGAGCATTGGTCG
>JABAAC010000188.1 GCA_014238965.1 Phycisphaerales bacterium
AGGCGCTGGTGCAGGCATTGGCTCTGGCGCTGCTGCTGGAGCAGGGGTTGGTGATGGAGAGAGACGTTGCAGGCGATCTACCTGAACTAAGTGCTTTGGCAGTGACGGATTCACCCCGCCGCCCTCAAGCGGAAGGCTTAAGACGAACCAAATGTCTTGGCCACCATGGCGATCGCCCCGTGGCGCCATGACCGAGACATCAACACCTAGAAGTCCTTGGTCTGCCATCGCAGTCACGATCGCTTGTCGAACCGCAAGCAGTGCCGGCATGTCCATGGACACAGTGCCCTGCTGCGAAAGCGCTCGCAGATCAGTTCGCACTGCCGGTTGCCCCTTCTGGGCGGACGTCCACCCGCGCCCGTGCGCTCGAAGTCGAAATGGCGCACGCCACGCTGCATCAAGATCAGGCAAGACCTCGTGGTCAGTCTGCCAGGCCACGTGCATTGCCTGCACAGGCACCTGATCCGCGAAGGAAACCTGCGAGAGAAGGAGGCCGGTCAACAACAGCATCAGTGTTCGAAAGTGCATTGACGTGAGATGATCCACAGAGCCCTTGAGCCTACCTATGGCTCTTGAACCCAAGAGTGTACGTCGCCAATGCTATTCACTTTCAATTGCCCAATTCAGCTTAAGAGTCGCCCCTAATGGCCCGAATCACCTGCAGCACGGCGAACAGAGTGCCGCCGCTGGAGACCTGCCAATGCGACATGCCCTCAAAAACACACTCAGGAATGCCATTGCATTTGGAACTGCCTTATGTGGTCTCGCCGCAATGACTCCCGCAACGGCTGCTGAAACGATGAATGGCCCGTGCTTCGTAGCTGGCGATGCCCTTGGTGTTGAACTGCATGTTGTTGCGGTACTCGCCTTGGCGACACCTGCCCCCGACCCCATGGAATTCAATGCGTTTCCCATTGAGCTTGCCAGGGTGCCTGTGCCGTCAGTGCAACACGCTTTGATCAACTACGCGCCAACGGGGCATGCACACGTCGAGCCCACCGCAGTAACGCACACACAAACAACTTCAACCAATCCATGGACGTTGCTTGCTGATTTGGCGAATTGGCTCACCGTTGCCCCGCCTTCATTCGGCGACGACACACTTTGGATAGCCATCGTCGACTGACACTAATGGCTATCAGAGCAGGTTCTTCAACTCGCGTTTTTGTCGCGTAGACGATGCTTTGTCGAACCAGCGCTGAATGAACGCGTTGGCCGCCATGGGGCCTTGTGTACGACGAATATGATCAGCGAGAACCCGGACACGGCCTGCTGAGGATGCTGGTTCGATCGCTCGCTCCAACAGTGCCAGTAACCGAGGATCCTGCATCGTTTTCAATCGCGTGGCGCCCATCGACCAAACCAAATCCGCTTGATACTGATCCAAGTCCGTCATCCGCGACGCTGCCTCGATGGCCGTCTTGGGCTTGCCCTCAAACACCGCTGATGCCAAAACAGCTGATCCACAACGTGAACCTGCAGCCTTGACACTCAGGGCGTAGTCGAATGTCTGCACGGCAACGTCATACCGACTGGCGCGAGCCGCAAGTGTGATCGCCTTTGCAAATGTTTCGTCGGAAGGTGCATCACGTGCGATGCGCAACGCGTCTGCGGCCTGCGTTAGAACATCTGCGCAACCCTCGGGCAACGCCGCTGGCGGCGCGATGCGATTTCGATCGGCAGCACCCGGCGGCGGCGCAATCATCAATGGGTCGCCAATGGTGTTGATGCGCCATGGACGCGAAAACTGACCAGCTTCTCCGGGCCAATACCGACTTGCAATCAGCCAAGGCACTCCACGAGCAATGCGTCCAACAATAAGGCTCGGTGGAACAAAGGCCTGCAGGTCAGGCTCTTGTGATGAACCCACATTCGCATAGGCCCCATGATCGAGCCACCTGCCCCCGACAGTTCGACCGTCGTACGGCGCACGCAGTGACCATGAGTGCAGCATATAGACCGATGCAGGGGTGCGAAGGACAGGCACCTGCGAGGCATCCGCATCCTGATCGTTTGCCAAGCGAAAGAAGTCCGCGTTGCCCTTGGACACCATGAACACCAAGTCGGCGTCGAGCCCATCACGACCCGCAGCGAGCAATTCGTTGAAATTCAATCGCGGAACAAGCGTGACGTCATACCCAGCTTTACGCAACAACTCAGCAGGGGTCTTGAGTTTCCAAGTCGGCCACGGCGGAGTCTGAGGATACGTATCCGCTAGCCAAACGCGATTACGAGGAAGAAACAAACTGCAATTTGCCGCGTATGCCGTGCGAGCTGTGGAACCAAAGATCCAGCCGGCAAAGGACCATCGTGTGCCCTTGGGCGTTCGTCCAATGACATCCGTCACGGCCAAGGCCGCAGGATTCGACGCCGTGTCCGCAGCAATTTTTTGACCGCCAGCAATCCGCGCTGAGAGATCTCGACACATCGTGATGGTGTCAATATCGTCACCGAGTTCGTTCCATGTAGCGCCGGTTATCGTGCATGCGGCCTCAACCGCCCCAGTGAGTTTGGCCCCTTGTGCCGCGGTGAGCCGATTGCCGCTTGCGCCAAAGTCGCCTTCGACCCAACCCAAAAATTGACCCCGTCCAGCAGCCAAAAGTACTGCCCCAGCTCGAGCGCCACTGGATTCACTCGTCAGCACTATGCCAGGGCTTGCTACGCCTAGATGCGCAGCGGCGGCGGCATGCACGGCCGATGGGTCCGTGTCCCACGCTGCTCCATACGCTGCTTCAACTTCTGTACGCCCCGCATGTTGCACCTTGCGTGCACGCTGAAGGACACGCGCTGGCTTAAATCGGCGAATGAAGAGATCGTTCAGCGGCTCCCCGTCGATAAGAATGGGCCAATGTGCTTGGGCCGACCAGCGGCCCACTTCATCCAGCAGCGTGGGCAGATCCGGCACAATGACAACCTGATCGAGAACAGGAATTTTGGTGCGTATGGCAACCGAAGCATTCACTATGGGCGGTGCCCACTTGGACCATTCAGGCTTTGGTTCTGCTTGAGCCTGTGTGGGAACAAGTGCGAGCGTGCAAATCAATGCAATCATGGTCACTTGGTACCCGCGGAGGCCCGCGAACACAAGTCGCCAGTGGTGAGGGCCACGGCCAACGCGCCAACGTTCAAGGATCCGTACCATGCTCCTCCTATGCCTACCTGCCGTGTCATTTCCATTGGAACACTCGCTAACAACCGCCTCTGGAACGAGACTACTGCAGTTCGGACCGCCCATGCCACGACGACACTGATTGAAGCTGGCGATGCGCTGATCGTGGTCGACCCGTCGCTGCCACCACAGGTCATCGCTGCAAGGCTGCACGAACGCTCTGGTCGACAAGCGGCAGACGTCACACATGTCTTCTGTACCGGATTTTCCGATGACCATGTTGGCGGAATTGAGGCATTCGAGCATGCCCAGTGGTTGTGTTCTGAAACGGAACTTAAATACGCGCAAGAGGCACTTGACGATGACTTGGGCGTCTCGCAACAGCATCCCGAAGATGGTGGACTTGAATCGCTCAAGTGGCTCAAATCCGTGCACGGTCGTATGAGTGCGTGTCCTGATGCACTGGTGCCGGAAGTCGATTTGTTTCCACTTCCGGGCGTTCGCCCAGGAACTGCCGGACTGTTGGTGGCACAGCCAACCCAAACAATTCTGATCAGCGGTGATGCCGTTGCGACCAGTGACCACTTGGAAAAAGGGCAAGTGCTCCCGGCGTGTTTCGACCGCGAGCAGGCCATGGAGTCGTTCAAGGAAGTTATCGAGATCGCCGATGCCATCGTGCCCGGGCGCGACAATATTGTGCTGAATCCCCTGCGACGTCTGTAGCTACTGCATCCATACCCAACAACCGACGGGGCGCATCGTGCGCCACCGTCGGTTGTATATTTCCGGTGCCATTCGAGGAGGCATTTCGTCAGGCCCCGGGCAAAGGGGGAATGCGCCACAGCAAATGGACATTGCTACGACAGAGAGCACCATGCGATTCGATCGCATCTGAGCCAAGGGATTCCTTCAATTGATCCTGAGAACCTGCCCTGTGGGCTGTATACACCCAAAAAAGCCGTCACAAATCCATGTCGTCATGGCATCGTTCCCGCCGCGATAGCATTCCCCTCTATGGTCGACAGTTCTCAACCCAAGCCACACATCGCACTGTATGCGGGCTCCTTTGACCCCCCCACCCTGGGACACTTGGACGTTATTGAGCGAGCGCGCCGATTATTCGACGTCATCGTTGTGGGCATTGGCGAGAACCCCAATAAGCAGCACATGCTGGAACCCGCCCTCCGTCTTGCGCTCATGCAAGAGATGGTGGCAGGCCTGCTTGATGACAACCCAGATGGTGCGCCCGTTCGAGTGGAAACTTACGACGGCCTGACAGTGGACTTTGCTCGCTCGATCAACGCCGTCGCACTGCTTCGTGGTATTCGAAACGTGACCGATCTTGCCAGTGAGTGCCAATTAGCTATCGCAAATAGACAGGTGGCCGATATCGAGAGTGCATTCGTCATCACTGATGAACGCTATGGGTTTACGTCGTCAAGTTTGATTCGACAGATCGTAGACCTTGGCGGCGATGTCGATAAACTTGATGGCATCGTGCCCACTTGCGTGCTTGAGCACTTGCGTAGTGCACGAGATAGCGACGTGAACTGATCCGTTCTCCCCTTGAATATGGAACAAAGCTTATGTGCGGAATCATGAGATATGTCGTTATTGTCGTTGCCGCAGCTGCGTCAGCTGTTCTAGCCGTCGTGGTTGCCAAGTCGCTTGAATTCGATAACACAGCAATGATCGGCGGCGCAACAGGGGGCATTGTTGCGGGCATCGTGGCGTCTCTGTGCCTCAAAGGCGGCACGTGTGACGGTACAAAACAATCCTGAACCTCAAAGTGTCTTTCGCACGATGTACTAGCGAGGCAGCGTCAACTGAGGTGTCGTAGGTGAGCGGCAATGACGTTGCTCGCTTTGCTGGTCACTGCATTGAGATCAGGCCTTACCCCTCGACGACACAGCCTGAGGCATTCCAGACCGCGCGGAAATTCTCGCCGAAGACGAAGTTCTCTTCGGGGAAGTCTAGGCCGGACATGTTCTGATCGACGTGACTGAACATCAAGTTGATGCGGCCAATGTCATGCCACGAGTCATCACCGGAGTCATTTGTACGAAGGTGCACAACACCATTCGTCGTGGCACCTGCGTCATCCATTCGATCCATCGTTGCTGTGTATCGCAAGGTTTGGCCTGGAATGGCATCTTGATCAATCTCTGCCTTTAGAATTTTGGCCAGAATGACCTTCTCGCGGAATGCATTGACTGCGCCAACCATGATGCCGCTCGTCTGCGCCATACCCTCAATAAGCAGCGCCGCAGGCATGATTGGCTGGCCTGGCAAATGATCGTGCATATGCTCTTCCGCGAGCGAGACGTTCTTCACCGCGACAAGACGCTCGCCGGGGTCGTGCTCCACGATCCGGTCAATCCACATCCATCGCATGGTGTATGCCTCCGAGCAACGTCAGGCTGCAGCGCCAGCCTGCAGCTTTCGCTCAACAAATGTGACCAGTGATTCGACTGTGATCAGATCGCCAACCTTGCTCAGGGTGCCATCGAAGCCATCAAAATTCACGTGTCCCATACGTTCCTTGAGCATTGAAATCCCCGCGTCAGTGATCGTGCCGTCCTGCACCCACTCAGGGTTGTCCATCAGCCCTTCGGGGAATAACTCGCCTTGATCAATCTTGAATGGCGCTCCATCGCTGGAGAACTCCTTCTCCAACTGAAAGACGATGTCGAGAAAGTCAATTGACTCCGCACCAAGATCGGCTGTCAGGCTGGCGGTGGGAACAATTTCCTCTTGGTCGCAGCCGAGGGCTTCTTCTAGCACCTCTGCAATCTTGGCTTGAATCTCATCGTGGGTCATCACGCTGGTCTCTCCTAGCCCCCTGCAGATACGCGGGAGTTGATTGGCCGCATTGTAAACCGGCCGGACACGGCAGTCTCGCCCTCGAGCGAACCACCTCGAACAGTTCCCGTGCCTTTGCACGACCAAGCCCCAGACGAATCAGGGCCCTTTACCACCGATACATCGACCTCAAGTGCCTCACCAGGCTTCACCATTGCCCCATATTTAAGGGCTTTGACTCCACCGAGTACCAGTGGCTGTCCTGCTGCCTCCTGGAGCATGATTCGAGCAGATTGCGCCAATACCTCCAGCATCAGCACCCCGGGCAAAATGGGATATCCCGGAAAGTGATCCGCCAGATACTCCTCCGCTGCCGTGACCTGTTTCAAAGTACGGATGCGCTCTGGAGCCTGTTCAAGCACGCTATCGACAAGGTCGTATCGCAAGGTGGGCATGGTACCCGCACTTGCCCTCCAATGGCTGTATTCCGACCCCTCTACCCCTTGGCTGGAGCCGCGAAAAACGCTATCCTGCTCGACCTTCGCGGGCCTCCGTGGCCGGCACACTTACCCCCGCTTTCGATTGCGAAGAGGAACGTCCACCATGGCGGCCAACGGCACCATCATTCAAGTCATCGGCTCGACATTTGACGCCCAGTTCCCCGAGGACGGGCTGCCGGACATCTACAACGCCGTCACCTGCACCATTGGCAGTGGCGATACCGCCACAACACTCTTTGGCGAAGTCAGCACCCACCTTGGCGGCGGACAAGTTCGCTGCGTTGCACTTGGCAGCACCGACGGCCTTTCCCGTGGTACCGAGTGTATTGATACAGGTGGCCCAGTCACCGTGCCCGTTGGCGAAGGCGTCCTTGGTCGCATCTTCAATTTGCTTGGTGATCCCATCGACGAACGTGGCGATGTCAACTGCGATCGCCGTCGACCGATTCACCAGTCACCACCCAAGCTTGAAGATCTGAACCCACGAACGGAGATTCTCGAAACAGGCATCAAAGTCGTCGACTTGCTGTGCCCGTTTGTGCGAGGTGGCAAGATTGGACTGTTCGGCGGTGCCGGCGTGGGCAAGACCGTGATCATTCAGGAAATGATCGCACGCGTCGCCCGTGAGTTCGGTGGGTACAGCGTGTTCTGTGGCGTTGGAGAACGAACCCGTGAAGGCAACGACCTCTGGCGAGAAATGCAAGAGGCTGAGTACACCGATGCCGAAGGCAACACCGCACACGTCATTGACAAGGTAGCCATGGTGTTCGGCCAGATGAATGAGCCACCAGGCGCCCGCCTCCGTGTTGCGCTTTCGGGCTTGGCCATGGCAGAAGACTTCCGTGATTCTTCCGGTAAAGAAACGCTGATCTTTGTTGATAACGTCTTCCGCTTCACACAAGCGGGTTCTGAAGTGTCCGCATTGTTGGGCCGCATGCCATCGGCTGTGGGCTATCAGCCAACGCTCTCCACCGAAATGGGTGAACTGCAGGAGCGAATCACTTCGACAAGCCGTGGTGCCATTACCTCGGTGCAGGCGATTTACGTGCCAGCCGATGACTTGACCGACCCCGCACCGGCAACAACGTTTGCCCACCTTGACGCCTTTGTCGTCCTTGAACGAAGCATCGCAGAAAAGGGTATTTATCCGGCAATCGATCCGTTGTCTTCAAGTAGTCGAATTCTGGATCCAAACATCGTCGGCGAGCACCACTATGCCGTCGCCCGCCGCGTGCAAGAAACCTTGCAGCGATACAAGGATCTTCAGGACATCATCGCCATCCTCGGAGTCGATGAATTGTCCGAAAACGACAAGCTCGCTGTGAATCGCGCTCGTCGCATGGAACGCTTCCTGAGCCAACCCTTCTATGTGGCTGAGCAATTTATTGGTATTCCTGGCGTGAACTCAAGCCTTCAAGACACAATCGACTCGTTTGAACGTCTATGCAACGGCGAAGGCGATGATCTGCCCGAGTCCGCATTTATGTATGTGGGCACGCTTGCAGATGCCATGGCGAAGGCTGAGAAGATGGCTGCTGCCGTCACCTGAGCCACGGCACTCAACAAAGACATAATTGACAACGCCCGCGGCACCGCTGCGGGCGTTGTGCATTGACATAACGGCCCCATACGGTGGCTGAGGCCTGTTGCTCCCGGTTTGTCCACCGTTTCCCCACAGGGAGATACATGCCTCTGCACTCTGGTGACCATGCTCCGGCTACTCTCACGGGATGAGCACTCGAACCACCATCGCTGTCCTAACGCTTCTGGCCCTTTGCTTCGTTGGCTGTCAAGAGAAGAAACCCGTGGCCAAACCCGTGGCCGCCAAGGTCGTGCCGGCACCACGTCCGCCCGCGACGCTCCCTGGGCTAGCCATGAATGGTGACGCGACTGAAATGGCCCCTGGTGTGTGGATCTGGGACCTGCAAGCGGGCGAAGGAGTTGCCGTTGGCACAGACGCGCGAACCGTTACCGTGTCAATTGAAGGTTGGACGCAAGACGGCACGCAGTACTTTGGCTCCGCAAGCGAGCCTGATGAACTCGTGCTGCCCGCAACAAGCGCTGCAGCATTCCCTGGCTGGGCTGCGGCAATTGACGGCTTACAAGTTGGTGGTACTCGCAAAGTGTGGGCTGCCAAGCCCGCTGGCGAAACTGCTTGGCCCGTTGACCACGAAAGCCCCATCGTCTTGGATATCACGCTGCTGAATGTCAACGCCAACGCAGTTGTTGCAGACCCACTGCCAGGCGAGGCTGTCGCTGGCGCTGCGGCCCAAGGTGGCGCTGACGGACTGCGGTTCTACGATCTGACCACTGGTACGGGAATCAGTGCGGTCCATGGCGACACCGTTACTGTGCGATACGAAGCATGGCTGGCAGATGGCACCCCCATGGCACAGACCGCTGACGAGCCCATCACGATCACGCTGGATGACACAATTGCACCGGGGATCGCCAAGGGCCTTGTCGGTGTGACCGCTGGAAGCACGCGAAAATTGATTGTCCCTGCCGCCATCGGCATTGGCTTTAATCCATTGGGCACGCTGCCCTCAGGGAGCACAGTGGTCATTGATGTCGACGTCGTCGCGGTCACCAGCGTTCAAGCAGCCTCTACGCCAGCCACTGCAGAGGCCGGCTGAGTACCAACACCCGTCGACAGGTTCCAAACGCCTACACTTTGTTGCTCACTGGCTGTTTCCTAATGTCGGTGACCACTAGGAGTAGTTGTTCCATGCGTGCATTTGCAGTTGCTGTATTCGCCTTGTCGCTTGCTGTTGTTACCGCAACTGCCTGGGCGGCGCCGAGGGTTCCCGAAACGCCAGCCATGATCGGGGCACAGATGCAACGCGGAATCGACCGCGCTAACGCATCGATCGACATCATCCTTGCCATTCCAGAGGACCGACGAACCTGGGGAAACACGGTGGCAGCGCTCGACCGAACCTTGGGCACATTCGACGCCGACACGAGCATGGTGCAGTTCATGGCGTACACCCACCCAGACGTTGCCATGCGAACCGCCGCTCGCGGCGCCGAACAAGCGTGGAACGAATGGATGGTGGACTTGGGCAAAAATGAATCGCTCTACAAGGCATTGGTCACTGTTGACAAGAGCCACAACCACGTCATTGACTGTGAACAAACTAGGCTGCTTGAGCACATGCTCCGCGACTACCGCCGTAGTGGCATGGCGCTTCCAGCAGACCAGCGAGCCCAACTCGCCGATCTCGAGCGTGAAATCAACAAGACAACGCAAGCATTTGATTCGGCCATCAATGATGATCCGACCATTGTGTCCGTGACTCGCGATGAACTCGATGGCATGCCCGAAGCATGGATCGATACACGAACAAACGCCGACGGCTTGTATCTCTTAGGGATGGACTACCCAACGATTGTGCCGATTCTCGACAACAGCCCAAACGCTGCGCTGCGGCAGAAAATCTGGATGGCAAGAAAACGCCGTGGCGGCAAGGAAAATGTCCGAACGCTAGAGAAGCTACTTGGATTGCGTGCGCAGCAAGCGGCGATGCTCGGCTACGACCACCCTGCTGACTTTGAAAATGAAGTGCGAATGAGTGGCAGCGCAGAACGCGTACAGCAGTTCTACGAGGTCCTTCGGCCAATGCTGCACAAGAAGGCGCTGCTTGATCACGCGATGCTCACCCAAGCCAAACGAGATGCAACGGACGACGACAACGCAACGCTCAAACCTTGGGATTTCAGTTACTACATGGAGCAAATCAAGCAGCGTGACTTCAATGTTGATGGCAACGTTGTTCGCGAGTACTTCCCGATGACAAAGGTTCGCGATGGTCTCTTTGAGATTGTCGAACGACTCTATGGCGTGAAGATGGTGCCCAAAAACGGAATTGTTGGCAAAGACATTTGGCATGAAGACGTGGAGTGGTTTGATGTCGTCGATGGAGATGGCGAATTGCTTGGCGAGTTCTTTATGGATCTGTATCCACGTGAAGGCAAGTACGGCCACGCAGCACAATGGGGCCTAGTCCCTCGAGTACGACTGGCCGATGGCCGCATGCAAAAACCTGTTGCAGCGTTGGTGTGCAACTTCCCCGCACCCACCGACAATATGCCAAGCCTGCTGAGCCATGATCAGACCGAAACGTTCTTCCATGAGTTTGGGCATGGGCTGCACACGCTGCTTGCCCAAGGCGAGATGGCTCGGTTTTCGGGCACCGGTGTAGAGCGTGATTTCGTTGAAGCGCCGAGTCAGATGTTTGAGGCGTGGGTCTGGTCGCCTCAGACGCTGCCGCTACTCAGTGGGCATTACGAAACCCACGAGCCGCTTCCAACCGACCTCCTCGAACGCATGATTTCAGCCAAGACCCTAGGTTCGGGCATGATGAACGAAACACAGGTGCAC
Organism: Phycisphaerales bacterium; assembly: GCA_014238965.1. Taxonomy (GTDB): domain Bacteria; phylum Planctomycetota; class Phycisphaerae; order Phycisphaerales; family SM1A02; genus JABAAC01. The sequence continues at coordinate 10,796 of JABAAC010000188.1, forward strand.
TACGGGCTTACCGACCTGACGTACCACCTTGACCCCGAGGGTGATCTCGACACGACACAGGTTGGCAAAGACATGCTCGCTGAGACCACCATGTTTGAGCCTGTTGATGAAACGTGGTTTCAAGGCTCGTTCGGACATCTCACGGGTTATCAAGCTGGCTATTACGGCTACATGTGGTCACGCGTCTTTGCCGAAGACATGGCCGCTCGGTTTAAGTCACTGGGCATGCTCAATCCAGAGGCTGGCGCCCACTATCGAGCGACTGTGCTTGGGCAAGGTGGCTCCAAAAGCGCCAATGACATGCTTCGAGACTATCTCGGCCGCGAGCCCAATATGGATGCCTTCATTGTGAGCCTTGGTCTTGAGCCGCCACAGGTGGATGCAGCAACGAACTGAGGCTAGATCCACTTTTTGTAGCGGAAGAACCCCAGCATGCCCCCGGCAAGCACAAGGCACGCCGTGACGAAAATCCAGAACGCGGAACCATCATCCTGCCCAGGCAGTGAACCTGTGAAGTTCATCCCGAAGATGCCCGTCAGGAAACTCAACGGAATGAATATTGTGGCAATGATGGTGAGCACCTTCATCACATCGTTCATCCGCTGATTGATTGCGTTGGTGTACACGTCGAGCATGCCAACGGTCGCCTCTCGATACAACTCAATGGTGTCCGCTAGGTGACGGCAATGATCCTGAACATCTCGTAGATACGCTCGCGTTTCAGTTGAAATCACCGGGTGATCGCTGCTACGAATTGACTGCATTAGATCTCGCATCGGCCAGACTTCACGTCGCATCACAAGCAATGCCCGCTTGATGTCATGCACTTCCTTGGCCGCGTCTTCATCAATTCTGTCAGTCAAAATGCCATCGAGGTGGTCGAGTTCCTCTCCAATATCCTGCATGACTGGGAACACTTCGTCCACGATGCGGTCGAGCAGGCAATAGAACAGGAAGTCCGAGCCACTTCGACGCAACCGTGATCCCTCATCTTCAAGTCGCGTCCGAGTGCTGTCCCACAACGGCTTGTCGAATTCCTGAAACGAGATCAACTGCCCGTCACCGATGAACATGCTCACCTGCTGACTGCGTAATTTGCCCTCGTGTTCATCTACAGCACGCGTTGTCACAAACAAATAGGAGTGCGACGAAAACTCGTTGTACTCGTCCAACTTTGGCTGTTGAGGGGTTTGAATGAGATCTTCAACCGCCAGCGGATGCAGGTGAAACCGCCTTGCCAACACGCCCAGCACACTGGGCGAAGGTGGGCCGATCACATTGATCCAACGGACGGTACTGAATGCAGGACGCGGCTCACCGAAAAACGTCTCGACATCGTATACGGGCGTCTGCGTCAGGCCATCGGGCCCGTAGTCGATGCACATGACCTCCGCTGGCCCACTTGGCGTGTCGGGGCGGTGCTCGTGAACATTGGCTGAGTCCTCTGGATACCCCGCAGTGCCCTCATACGACTCCAACTGGCCACCGAGGTCCATTGAGTCCACATCAACGGCATCCGCGGGCGACGAATCAGGGCCGTTTGGATCATCGTCATTCATCTGGCGCGTGCTTTCTTTGTGAACCGTCATAACGCTCTGTCGCAAGCGTACCATCACCCATGCGCATGCCTCCAAGACGCCTGATCATTGCCCTTAGCCTTTTGCTTCTGCTGATTGTTCTCGCAGCAGGCGGGTGGCTCGCCGCTGGCATCGCCCCCTCGTGGTACACCCCAGCAGATGCCACTGACTCGGCAGTTGAATCAGCTTCTGAGCGCATGGAATTCCGCGTCCAGCAGGAATTGCAGCTCATTCGCAAAGATCAACCTCGGTGGGTGCTTCGCATTCCTGATGCAATCGTCAACGACTGGCTCGCAACGCGGCTTGGCCCATGGCTTCGTGGCCAAGAGATTGACTGGCCAGATGGTGTGGGCACGCCACAAATTCGCTGCCGAAACGGGATCATCGAGATTGGTGTCCCCCTTGATGCCCTCAGTGGCCGAATCGGCCGAATAGACCTGCAGCCAGTGATTTCCGATACAGACCTCCGACTGAATCCCGCGGGCTGCGGCATCGGCCGATTACCCATTGGCGTGCCCTCAGTGTGGGTGCTGGGAGACCTCACCGATGTACCGTTGCTTGGCATGCCAGTCGCTACCATCATCGATCTAATCGACGATCGAACGGTCCACATTCTCGACATCAGGCCCACAACCGGGCATATCGAGTTGGACCTTGAAACCCAACCCCCTTCGATACCATGACCGCCCGGTCCAGCTATGCCCACGATCACCATCAACAACCAGTTGCTTGAATTCACCGAGGGTCAGACGATCCTCCAAGTGGCCATCGATCACGACATCGAGATTCCGTACTATTGCTGGCACCCTGGCCTAAGCGTTGTGGCTCAGTGCCGAATTTGTCTTGCTGAAGTGTGGCAACCCAATCCACGCAACGAAGGCAAGCTCGAAGCCCTGCCCAAACTCGTGCCAACGTGCCAAACGCCTGCAAGCTCTGCGTTGTTCGTCGCTATCTTCGTTGCTTTACGGATCCAAGTCACCCATTCTTCATCTGA
>JABAAC010000078.1 GCA_014238965.1 Phycisphaerales bacterium
AATGGACCATCGTGGCGAGTTACTCGCTTCCAGAAGGGGCCTCAGGCTTGGCCTGGGATGGCGAGAATCTCTACTGCGGCATCTATGGTGCCAACGGCGGACAGATTTACAAACTTGATCCAGCAACCGGTATGTACGACATCCTGTTTGACGGCGACCATGAGGATGCATTCGGATTGACATTCGATGGCACCAATCTCTGGACAACGGATCATCCCGGAGGCAGCGCGACGCCAGCGAGTGCGATGAAACTCGACTGGAGTGGCAACGTCATCGAAGCATTTGATCTGCCCGATCACTACATGTCGGGCATTGCCTACGATGGGGGCGACTTCTGGGTGTCGCGCTACTACGAGGATCCAGGCCATCTTTATAAGCTCACCGACACGGGGACCATCCTCCAGGAGTTCGACGGACCCGATGACCAGCCCTGGGACCTAGCGATCCATGGCGACACGATCTGGATTGCCGACTATTGGGGCGACACGCTGTACCAACTGGATTCCGCCACCGGCAATCTGGTCGATAGCCATGCTTCCGAGGGTGTTGATCCGGCCGGCATCGTGTGGGACGGCCAGTACCTGTGGTACTGCGACAACGGTGACAACTACGAGGTGGACCTCCTCTACAAGGTGGATCTCCAGGGAGGTGGCACGCCGGAGATCGTGGTGCCGGACACCGAGCATGTCTACGGCAACGTGGCCATCGGTGACACGGTCGCCTGGAGCGTCGATATCGAGAACTACGGCACCGCTCACCTCGTGATCAACGAGGTCACCTTCAGCCCCAGCGGTGAACTGGACTGCCCGGGGCTCTTCCCGGTCACGGTTCCGGCCGGGGGTAGCGCTCAGCTCACGATGCTGTACGCCCCGCAGGCTTTCGGCGCGCTGGATGCAACGGCGACGATCCAGTCCAACGACCCGGTTCATCCCGAGTTTGAGCTGGCGATCACCGGTCACGGTGTCTATCCCGAACCGACCATCGACATCGCAGAGGCGAAGCATGACTTCGGCCAGGTGCGGAGCGGTGCGCACACCCGCTGGTTCATCGATGTGACGAACCAGGGCCTGCAGCCACTCGTCATCGAGAACGTGACAAGCAACAACGAACTGTTCTATGTAGATCCGGCAATCGAACTGCCCATTGTAATCGGCACACTTGCATCAGCGCAGATCGGCCTCTGGTTCGCCCCCACGGAACCGTGCTTCTGCGCTGGGCAGATTGACATCATCAATAATGACGCCAATCAAAATCCGGCTCTGATCCTGGTGTTGGGGAGTGGCTTGGACAGTGACTATCCAATCGGCACCGAGTTATGGTCGTCGCAATTCACCGACGATTGGGACAACAGTTTCAAGGCACTGGCCCCGATTCCGGACGTGAGTGGAGACGGAAGAAGCGATCTGATCGGGTGTTCCGAGGACAACTACATTCGCTGCTTCAACGGCAATGCAGACCAAACGGGCGACGTGCTGTGGTCCCATGAAATCTACAGCGGCAATATCTACTCTGGCAAGGGGCTGGATATCGTCGAGGATGTCGACGGCGACGGTTTCGACGATGTTGTCGTGGGCGCAACCGGCGGTGCGAGGCTGATCCGGATGCTTTCGGGCAGGACCGGCGAGGAGATCTGGACCTATCACACGAACGTGGTCGGCGACGGGGGCTGGGTGTACCAGGTTGACGGCAGCCGCGACTTCACCGGCGATGGCATCGCCGATGTTCTCGCATGCGCGGGCGACGACGGCGGTGACACCGGTCCTAACCGTGCCTATTGCCTGGATGGCCTCGACGGCACGCTGCTCTGGCAGCGGCCTCTGGGCGGTCCCGTCTTTGCCATCATTGCCGTTGACGACTTCACGGGCGATGGTCTGCCGGACGCAGTCGCCGGGGCCTCTAACGACACGGAGACCCAGGGACGCGCGGTTGGTCTCAATGGCGTTACCGGTTTCGAGGAGTGGTCCTTCGACACCAGCGGTTCGTCGGTCTGGGCACTTTCCCAGGTCGGGGACATCTCGCTTGATGGCATCGCTGATGTCATGGTCGGGGACTTTAGCAGCGGCCAGTTCTACGCGCTAGACGCAGCGGATGGAAGCCAGTTATACAGCGGCGGGGGGTTGGGCACGCTGACCGGATTCCAGCGACTGGATGATGTTGATGGGGATGGCCACCCGGACATTGTGCCTGAGCACTTCGGAAACATGGTGCTAGTGATTAGTGGACGTACCGGCGAGCATGTGTGGTCCATGCCTGTAGCGGACAACCCATCGGTTAGTGCCCGGATCGCCGATGTCAGCGGAGATGGTGTCAACGACCTGGTGGTCGGGACGCTCTACTCGGACAATTACACGTACTTCATGGATGGCGTTGATGGCACCATCCTGCACACCGCCAACTTCGGCACACCAGTTGACTCGATTGTGGCCATGCCCGACGTCGTTGGTGATGGATCATGGGAACTGGTTGCTGGAGGTCGTGATGGCACGATCGCCTGCCTTTCGGGCGGTATTGATGCAGTGGTTTATGATCCCGCGGACGTCAACGAAGACGGGGTCGTGGGCGTAGATGATCTGCTGGCGGTCATCGGTCAGTGGGGGAGCTCCGGTGGTCCAGCAGATGTCAATGGGGACGGGATTGTCGGGGTAGATGATCTCTTACTGGTGGTTTCGGCCTGGAACAAGGCTCCGTAGTTCCCTTTGTGCGGGCTCATGGGGTCTGCAACACTCCGACTTCTGCCATTTCTCCGATCGTCGGAGCGGTTCTTTGGTACATACCTTGTGTGGATACTGATGACGCGATGAAATGGTGCTGCTCACTCTTGCTTGCCGGGTTGTTCACGACTTCGTCATGGGCGGTTCTTACGCCTGTCGATGATGTACCGGTTCGGACGCCTGCCAACTACGACCCAATGGTGCCATCGCCCCTGGTGATTGCGCTGCACGGGTACACGGGCAATGGGGATGCGACCAATGGGCTCCTTGGGCTATGGCCCGAGGCTGAGACTCGCGGGTTCTTATACGCCTCTCCAACTGGAAGCACCGATTTGTGGGGCTCCAACTACTGGAACGCGACGGATGCATGCTGCGATTTTCTGGGTGAGAACATCGACCATATCGGGTACTTGATGGACTTGGTCGCGTCGATTCAATCGCGGTACAACGTCGACTCATCGCATATCCACTTCATCGGCCACTCCAATGGTGGCTTCATGTGCCATGCGTTGGCGTGCGCGCGGCCCGAGGTCATCGCGTCGGCCACATCCATTGCAGGTGCGGTTTGGAATGATCCAGCGCAGTGCGCTGCTGAGCAGCCAGTGCATGTGCTTCAGGTGCATGGCACCTCTGATGACACCGTGTTGTACTCGGGCGGGTCCTTTGGTTCATCTCAATATCCTGGCGCACAAGCGACAGTAGACCAGTGGGCGCAGCAGAATGGGTGTCAGCCGATGGGCACACAGGTCTTGGACACAATCGATTTCGACGGGTATGTCGGAGGGTCTGAAACAGATGTCTACCGGAGCAGTGCATGTGACTCCGGGGGTTCGGTGGAGTTGTGGAAGTGCAATGGTTCGGGTCATGGATTCAGTGTGACTGCAGCGGGCAAGGCTGCCGTATTCAGTTATATGCTCGAGCACAGCAAGTCCATGGTCTCCGCTTGCCCCGCCGATATCACCGGCGATCAGGTGGTTGATATCCACGACTTGCTATTGCTCCTGGAGCAATGGGGGATTGCCGGCGATACCACGAGCGACATCGATGCCAGTGGCATGGTTGATGTTGACGACCTGTTACTCCTCATTATCGCGTGGGGGCCGTGCAGTCCTTGAGAAGCCAGCAACGCCTTGATGCGACGCAGAAGCGTACGGCCCGCGTGCTGAGCTCGAAATCAGAACCGTATTCCTACGGTACACTGGCTCCATGGCCATTCAAGTTGGTATGTGGTTGGGAATGGCTGGTGCGGCGCTGACTTCGACCGCCGTTCAAGGGGATGCAGCGGCCCCGTCCTACGGTCGTGACATCGCCCCCATTCTGGCGCACCGGTGCTTTGTATGTCATGGTCCCGATTCCTCGACGCGCAAATCTAGATTGCGGTTGGATACGTCCAAAGGTGCTACCGAAAAACGAGGGCGGCGACCCGCTGTGATCGTGCCCGGTGATCCCCAAGCCAGCGTGCTGTGGCAGCGCATTACCACCGATGATCTCGAAGATCGCATGCCTCCAGCCGACGAGGGCCACGATGCCATTCCGGCTGAGGAAGCGGCACTCATCTATGCGTGGATCGAAGCAGGCGCAGCCTATGAAACACACTGGTCGTGGCAGCCGCTGTCACCGCCGAAGGTGCCTGCTGTACATGATGCTTCGTGGGCGTCAGGCGACATCGACCGATTTGTAGTGGCGCGGCTTGAGGAACGCGGGTTGGCGCCAGTTTCGCAGGCTGATCCTGCGGCGAGGCTGCGTCGAGTGCATCATGACTTGACCGGTCTTCCGCCCTCGCCACAAGTTGTTCGCGCGTTTCTCGCCGATCCGTCCAGGGGCGCATGGGAGGCGCAGGTTGACCAACTCCTGGCCGATCCTGGATTCGGCGAAACCTGGGGGCGTCACTGGCTGGATCTGATGCGATATGCCCAGACCCATGGCCACGAGTTCGACTACCCCATCGATGAAGCGTGGCGATATCGCGACTGGGTCATCGGTGCGCTCAATGCAAACATGCCGTGGGATCAATTTGTTCGTGAACAGATTGCTGGTGACACGAGCCGTCAGCAGCGTGTGCCCGACATCCCAGGGCTCGCACCCCCAGCGGTTGCCACGGGGTGGTGGTGGCTTTCTCAAGGCACGCATGCCCCTGTGGATGTGCGGATGGACGAACTGGACCGAATCGACAACCAGATTGATGTGTTCAGTCGAACCTTTCTCGGCACAACGATGGCGTGCGCGCGGTGCCACGATCACAAATTCGATGCAATCAGCCAGAAGGACTACTACGCGATGGTCGGCGTCATCCGTTCGTCACGACGGTGCTATGCATACCTCGACCCTGACGGACGAATCAACGAACGCGTAGCGGCAATGCAGCACGCCAAGCGTCAGATTGGATCGCACATCACCGGTGGGCAGAAGTCAGCACGTGCGCCCCAGAGTGCCAGTGAAGGAAACGTGGTCTGGGACTTTGGCGAGGATCCTGAGGCGCTACTCGGCTGGACGACCTCGGGCTGGTCCTTTGATGAAGCGTTGCAACCACCCGGAAGCGTCGTCATGACTGACGGGCTGTCTGTAGGGCGTGTGGGCGTTGGTCAGATCCATAGCGGGGGAACGGCAAGTGGGCTGCACGGTACTGCCAGATCACCCTCGTTCACGATTGATGCCCCATACGTGTATGTGCGAGCTCGGGGGACCCACAGCAGCGTTCGCCTGTACGTCGACCAGTACTGGCTCAATGATCGGAACCCGCTTCTCTTTGAGTCGATGATTCATCCCGTGGAAGATGCGGGCACATGGAAAGTCTTCGCAGTCGATGTCAGCCGCTATCAGGGCAGCGGGGCCTACATCGAACTGATTGATGACGGCAACGGCTTTCTTGCTGTGGACTGGATTGTGCATGGCGATGCAATGGCTGGTGATGTGATCGGTGAAGTTGCCGTGGTTCATGACGTCGTTGAACTCGACCCTTCGCTGTTGTCGCCCTTGGCTACGATCACCACCGACATTCCCATACCTGCTCGCGCACTGGCCATGGTCGAGGGG
>JABAAC010000084.1 GCA_014238965.1 Phycisphaerales bacterium
AGATTGCTTGAACGCTCCGGCCCAATATCAGCCACATCACGCAGCCGTACGGTTGCGCCGCTTCGGCCTCGCAACAGAAGATCCCGCACCTGTGCAATGGTCTCCCGCTGACTCGGGTCAAGCCGCACCACGAGGTCGTACTGCCTTACCCCTTGATTGATCGTGTCCACGACTTCACCGTACATCGCCTCCCGCACCTGCTCAGCAGCGTCAGCTGGACTGAGTCCGAATGCCGCCAACTCTGCATGGCGGTATCGAATAGGAAGCGACGTAATCAAGACCTCACGATTGGCGTTGACTTCGCGAGCCCCCGGGATCAATCGAAGTTCCGTCTCAATTGCTTTGGCAATCCGCCTGAGTTCATCCAGGTCATCGCCGAAAACATTGATCGCAATGGCCGCCGGAGTACCCGAGAGCAAGTGGCTGAGGCGATGCTCGATGGGCTGACCGACCATCGTGGTGATGCCTGGGATGGCCGCGAGAATGACGTCGATTTCGCGACGGACCGACTCCTGATCACCTATATCGGTAAGCGAGACCTCTATCTCGGAACTGCTTACCGGCTCTGCATGTTCGTCACGTTCCGCCCGACCAGTACGCCGCGATACCGCGCGCACACCGTCAATCGCAGCCAGCCGCCGCTCGACCTGCGTCGCAAGCCGATCACTCTCCACAAGAGAAGTTCCAGGTGGCGCCAACAGGAAGACCGTAAACGTGCCCTCGTTAAACGAGGGCAGAAAGGAAGTACCAAAAGTACTGGCAAGAAGTAACGCAGCGACGGTCGCCGCAGCTGCTGCGCCAAGGATCTTCAATCTCGCCCGCAGCGCCCACGCAAGCGTTGGCTCGTACACACGCTTGAGCCACCGAACAAGCCACGAGTCGCCGCCATGACCACCACCCAAACGCCCACGCAGCAGAATGCTGCACAATGCAGGAGTCAAAGTGAGCGCGACAACGAGCGATGCCAGAATAGAAATCATGTAGGTCAGGGCCAACGGCCGGAAGAATCGCCCTTCCAGACCATCAAGGAATAACAGTGGCACAAACACCATGACAATGATGACCGTGGCAAAAACCATTGCGGGGCGAATCTCATTGCTCGCGTCGAATATCACCGAAACGAATGGCCGCTGCGACGCTTGCGGAAGACTTTGATTCATCTTAAGCCGCCGAAACACGTTCTCGACATCAATGATCGCATCATCGACGAGCACGCCAATCGCAACAGTTAAACCACCAAGTGCCATCACATTCAGGCCCATCCCCATCGCATCCATCATGAGCAGACCAACTGCCAGAGACACCGGGAGCGCGGTCAGCGTGATGACCGTCGTCCGCAGATTCATAAGGAACAGAATCAGCACAACAGCCACAATCAACACGGCTTCGAAGAGCACCGTGGTGACATTTCCAACAGCCCGGTCAATGAAGTGCGACTGCCTGAACACATCTGGATTCAGCACCATCCCCACCGGCAGCGTGGGTTCAAGTTGCGTAAAGAGCGCATCAATCTCATCGGTGAGCGCCAGCGTGTTTGTGCCAGGTGACTTCTGAATAGAAATCACGACGGCAGGCCGACCTTGCTCGGATGCCTCGCCTCGCTTGAGCGCAGCGCCAAGCCGTACATCTGCCACCTGACCAATAGTTACAGGCACACCGTTATCAAACTTAATGATGGTTTCAGCAATATCATCGGCCTTGGTGACGCGGCTCTGCTGGCGAATCGGTATCTCAAAACTCCCGACATTCGGCAAGTAGCCAGCGCTAGCGGTGCTATGCGCGCCGCCTGCAGCTTCAACCACGTCGGAGATGGTCAACCCAAACAACCGAAGTCGTTCTTGGTCGACATTCACTTGATACTCCGGCAACTCGCCACCGATCGCTACAACCTGCGCCACACCAGGCACCGCAAGGATCTTGTTCCGCAATTCAAACTCAGCAAATGAACGAAGTTCTAACGGGCTTGCCCTGCCGTCTGGCGACGACAATGAGATGAGCATAATTTCACCAGCAATCGAAGTAATTGGTGTGATGAACGGCTCGACCTCCGGCGGCAGTGACTCGCGCACGATTGCCATACGCTCTGCAACCAATTGCCGCGCGTCGTATAAATCGGCTCCCCAATCAAGATCGACCCAGATAATTGCCAGTCCGATTGCGCTTGCACTTCGCACACGCCGCACACCGGTCATTCCATTGACGGCAGCTTCGATTGGGAAGGTGACATACTGCTCAACCTCATCAGCAGCAAGCCCACCTGCCTCGGCCATGATGACAACCGTCGGCGCATTGAGTTCTGGAAACACGTCCACACTCATATGTGGCAAACGCCATGCGGCATAGCCTGACACTAAGATCGCCGCCAAGACGATCAGCGAGGCATAGCGAAGTGAGAATGCAATCAATGCCTTCAACATTGCTCAGTGCTCCCCTTCATGGAACGTGCCATCTGAGTGGAAGTGCCCGCCCTTCTGAATCGATCCACTTGTCGCAAGCATGAGCTGAAAACCACCGTCAAGCACCACCTCATCGCCATCTCGCAAACCACTGAGCACCGCAATCCAACGACCATCTTCAAGACCAAGATCAGCATCCATGCGAATGGCTTCATTTGGATTATCTGCAGCCCGCAGGAAGATGATTGGCTTCAATCCATCTCGCTGCACGGATGCAAGTGGAATGGCCAACTCAGATGGTGCCGTACCTTCGATCACGATTTCAAGCTGCGCAGACACGCCAGGACGGGCCCATGGGGCGAGTTGATTGGGCATCACGTACAAATCAACACTCCGCTCGTTCGCGTCGGCAGTGAGCCCAAGCCGAAGTGTCCCTTGCATCGTGCTCGAGAGTGGAATGGCATTACCAGCCTCAGTCGGTGCTGGAGGGACAATGGAAGCCTTCAAGCCATCACGCAATACGCCCAAGTCGCTTTGCAAGCCAAACGCATGAAACCGAAGCATCTCCGGCTGGACGACAGTAAGCACATTCGCATTGGCTTCGACCCATGATCCATTGGCCAAGTCAATCGAATGAACGACACCTGGCCGCACGGCTTTGACTTCGATTGTCTCGATAGTTCGCCATAGCGGCGGAGCATCGAGATCGTTGGTTGATGGCAAAAGAAGTGACGCTGCATCCAATCCAAGAAGTGAAGCCGCTGCATCAAGCGAGAACTCAAGATTCGATTCAGCTGCCTGCAAGGCAGCCTTGCTCTTCGCCTGTGAAGAATGCAACTCGGCGTCTTCTCCTGAACACTGGGCCAGATCGGCCTGTGCCGTAGCCAAAGCTGAGCGAGCAGCAGTGAATTCGCTCATGCGTCCGCCACCTGCCGCGCGAAGGGCATCGAGTTTATTCGTTCGCGACTGCCACACTTTGATGCTTTCTTTCAAACTCTCCTCATGACGCGTATGCGCTTTCAAGAGCGGAGCAAATGTGCCAACCGTGGCTTGCAATTGCGACACGGCCGACACAGCATGGCCGATCTCTTTCTTGACATCTCGCCAGGCCGGAGAATCGAGCCGATAGAGCGGGGTGCCAGGTTCTACCTTATCGAACTGATTTATCAATACTTCAACCTGCCCCGAAAGAACCGTGCGGTACTCACGCTTTGCATTTGGCAGGTACTCGAATCGGCCCGGAGCACGAATCGTGTCTTCAATCTTGCGTCGCTCAGCCTTCACAAAGGTGATGCCCAAGTTGGAACGCACGGAAGGAGGAATGGCAACTCGGTTACTCGGTACCTCCGGCATCACAGCCGCCGCCTCAGCGGCAACTGTTGGCGAGTCTGTTGGCGACTGATCGCAGCTCGTCATACCGATGACGAATGTCAACGATCCAAGCAGTGCAGGTACAGGATGGTTCAAATAGTTCATGGTGTGTCTCCAGCAACCGCAGCAGGCGGTTCTTGGGTCGGTGACGGTTGACGTCGGGTAGCCGGGCCGAGAATTCGGGCAACGGTAATTGCTGCATCGATTTCACCGAGCCGCAAATCAATCAACCGCTGCTTGGCACTCAATGTGCGAGTCAAGGTTTCAAGTAGAACGAAGATGTCCAGTTCGCCAAGTTCCGCAATTGCATGGAGGTCTCGCGACTGCTCAGCGAGCATTGGGACGACCTCTTGCTCGTATCGTGTTCGCTGGAACTGTTGCAATTCAAGTGCAGCCTCCGCTGCAGCCAACTGACGCAGGAGCCGAGCAAACGTTGTCTCTGCCTTGGCACGGACAACCTCGCGGTTGGCCGTTGCCTCAGCGATTGCAGCGCGGTTGGCGTTTAGAATCGGTATGGGAACCGAGAGGCCAAACATGACGCGATGATCATTGAACTCGGTGCCGTAGCCGGAACCAATCACGATGTCAGGGAATTGCTTCTTGATCTCCAAGCGAAGCGTCTCTTCAGCCGTGTCATACTTGGCAAAGTGGACGGCCAGCTCGGTGTTCGCAGCAATCAGCCGGGCTGAAACATCAGGCGCATCGGGCGGGCTCATCTCAAAGTAGGACGGCACGAGAAGCTCGCCCGCATCCGGCGGTAGACCGAGCAGCTCAAGTAGCAACAGCTCAGCAGCAATCACGCGAAGCTCAAATTCTGAGATCTGAACCAATCGATCAGCAAGTTCAATACGAAGCAACCGCCGCTCGATACGGTTGAGCTCACCGGCAGCCTCAAGGTGATCAGCAATGCCATTGATTCGCTCGAGATCATCAATGATGTCAGTCAGCAAGGCCGCATGCATCCCCGCAGCTGTCCACGCGGACCACTGCCTGCGAACATCGGCCCGCGTTTTCCATTCAATATCGACCAGGGAACGGAGTTCCGCTTCATAGGCGGCTCCTGCCTGGGCCTTCTCCACTTCAAGTCGGCCAGAAATTGGAATGGTCAGGCTTCCCATCAGCCCAAACTCAAAGGGGGCCGTTGGCGAGACGATTTCCGCACCGTCGAAGCCAAACACGGGGTCCTCCCAGAGGCCGGCCGTTTCCTTGCTCGCAAGCGCCACCCCTGCTTCAGCACGAGCAATTCGCAGTTCTGGGTTGTAGAAGAGCGAAAGCACCTCGCCCTCGGCGCATGAAATGCCATCGGCCGGATCGAACCGATCGGGAACATCCTCGCCCGTCGCTTGCAAACGCTGCGAAAAACGGTCTATTGGTTCGGTATCGAGCAGTCGCTCATCAAGCGACACGCGATACCGACCGACATCCAGCGGTGCTGGCTCATAGGACTGACAGCCCACGAGCAGCATCGCCGCGATCACTGGTATTGCAGAACGCCACATCGAGCCCGACTGGGGCAGTGGCGGAACAACTGGCATGTCTCAAAGTCTCCTGTCGATCTTCACAACAACAACAAAGCACCTCGCATGGCCAGATGGTCATGGAGGAAATATGCTCACATTGGTTGTTGTTCAGACGAGCAGGCGTGTTGTACGTATGGCAGCCAATCTGTATTCGCCGCCCGGATCATGCCATTCTCGGGATGGTGGACCGCGTACTTCCGGCAAGCCAAGTTTCAGTTGCAGTGCCGAGACAATAGCAACCGCTGCGGGTGCAAGCGTGATGTCATGCTCGGCAACGCGTGGCGTAAACAAGAGCACCACGAGGCCGAGTTCAAAGTCGGTGCAGTCGCAGTTGTCCAAATGCTCGTCGCTCGCAGCGGGTGTCGGCCACTCGCTCTGATGACTGCATTCCAAGTCACAGTGCTCGACAACTTCCGTTACAGCGTGTTCATGTCCACCACCAAGGCAGATCAGCACACTGCCCTGCAAACTGCCAAACACGCCCTGAAGCGTAATGGCGGCAAGGACCAACAAGGTTGTGAAACGAGCAAACATCAGTCCCGAAGTATCGACCGAATAGGGCACGTTGTCCAGTGGATAGTTCCCAGCGAAGCCATGATCCGAGAATGAAGCCTCCTTGGCCCAAATACGCACCCATTGCGGATTGCCTCAATAGTTGGCTTCGCAGACTTGGCAGTGCTATGCACTCAGCAGCCGTGATTTTGCACCGTTGACCCTTCTTGCTGAGAGTTGTCCAGCCCATCACGCCGCGGCATTGACCAACTCAACATCTGTCCTAACAAACTCCCCAATGTATTGCGATATCCCATGGCCAGGTTCGCAATCGGCAAGAAACCGCCCCCACTCCCAACTTGATAGAGTTACTTCCGAGTTGACCGAGCCCTCCACGACCCATTTACCAAAGGACCCGCCAGCCCATGCAATTCACATTTGACGCAGCATTCACCAAAGGCGGTTCCCTTTTTAAGTCACGATACGGCGGGCTGCTAGCCGCCACACTCATCTTCATATTGATCCTCGTGGGTGTAGGCATGGTCAAAGCCTTGATCAACGCCGTCCTCGGCGCAGACCCAGACCGTACCTCGCCGACCGGGACAGACCACTTGATCGACATCTTCATTACCACTCCACTGACACCCGGCATCTTGCTCCTCGCGCTGCTGCACTTGCGAGGCGAATCACCTGCCATGGGCACGCTCTTCGCAGGCTTTCGTCGCTACTGGCCACTGGTTGGAATTGGCGTGCTCTTGACGCTCATCTTTGCGGCACCAATCGTGGTAGCGGCATTGATTCTTGGCTTCGGCTTCCTCTTAACAGGCGACACTTCCGCGGCTATGCCCGCCATTACCGTCACCGCCATTCTGGTCGGACTCGTGCTGATTTGCATCCTCATCGTGCTCTCCACGAAACTCATCTTCTCCAGCCTGCTCTGCATCGATCCCCGCACCCGGCTTGGCGTCTGCGACAGTATCGCCACATCATGGCGCATGACCGGCCCCGTCTTCTGGCCCCTGCTTGGGCTCATCATCGTCATGGGTCTCATCCTCATTGGGACGATGATCGTGCTTGTGCTACCGCTCTTCTTCGTTGGCATACCACTTTGCCTCGCGATCACCGTGTCGGCCTACGAGCTCATCATGAGCGAGCAAGACACCGGCGAGATGGGATCCGGCCAATTCACCGGGAAGACCACCGCCTCATAGTGGCGTGTGCTCACCGACTTCCGCAACGCGAAAGCCCTTCGCTTCAATCTGCGAGCGTAGTGCAGCATCGCGCAGTACCGGATTGGTGTGATTCATATGGATGAAGCGAATCACACCCGGGTTCGCTTCCGCCTGATCGGCCCACATCTCCATCGTCTCGACCATCAGTGGATGTGGAATGCGGCTGAGATCTCGTCCGGGCAATTCACTGCCGTCATAGAAAGTGGCGTCAACATAGGCGACATCGACGCCTTCAAGTAGCTGCGCAAGTAGCCCTTCGTGCCGGCCCCACTGATCGACGTCAGGGACCCACAACAATGTGCGTTCTGGCCCATGTACTTTGAACGCGACCGTGTCGCTGTGTTCTTCGCGGTGTGGCACCTCGATGAACTCAACCCGCAGACCTTCCAGGGGTTCGCAAGACTGCCCTGGTTGCACGGGGCGTACATCCACCTGGCCGTATTCAATGACCTGCGCCCACGGATCATTCTCCTTGAGAAAGCTCGCCATTCGCGGCGTGATATGCAGCGGCACGTGGTCGGTCGCGGCGACTTCTTCGCCGAACTGCATCAGCCCGGTGTAGTGACCGATATGCGCATGGGTAATGAGCACTCCATCGACAGGTTGGCGACCACGGCCCGTGACGCCTGCCAGCGTATGGAGCATCGCGATCTGCGGCTCGACAGCAGGCGTTGCTTCGATCAGCAGAAGCTCGCCTGTTTGACGATCACGGATACCAAGCGAGCAGGGATATTCGACATGTCCTTGCGCCCTCGCTTGCGCGCAGCACGGGCGTTCACATCCAAGATGTGGCATGCCACCATCCTGCGCACGCCCAAGCAGCCATGCGTCATATCGCGATCCATCAACCATGGGACTCTCCTGACTGGACGGTGTACTGTGACAACTGCACATCCCGGCCATCGCCGCGAGTGCCAGTAATTGCATTGGGCCATTCATAGACACCACCCTAGCAGGCTCTTCTGCGTTCATCCCCTTTGATTGCGCGTTCCTTTCTTGCAGCGCACCTGACCGGCCAGTAGGTTGAACGCATTGCCTTTGGAGATGAAGGATGTCGTCATTGATTCTGAGACATGTATGGGCCGCAATTGCAGGCGTGGCCGCGGCCATGCCCTGTCAGGCAGTTGCCGATCTTCCTCAGCGATATGTCGTCACGCAGTTGGAGCATCCAGAGGCCAACGGCGTCAAGACGCTGGTGCCTTTCGATCTCAACGATGCCGGGCGCATCACTGGGTTTGCCTTCCATGGCTACGGATTGGATCTCACTCGACAGCCCTTCTTCTGGGAATCCGGCACCCCATATCTGGTTCCGGTCGACTGGGACTACACCGAAGCGCACCAACTTTCGTCCGATGGCACCGCCTTCGGAATCGACGATACCGCCGACACCATCATTCACATCGATACGGCGGGCACGACGCCTGTGGCCAGTGGCACGTTCGGCCCGTACGCAGAGATCACCCACGTCACCGACACTGGATATGTCTTGGGTAACGATGCCAATGACGGGTTCGTCTGGCATCAAGCAATTGGCAGCGTTCGCTTCAGTTCGCTCAGTGGCGGGAGTGCACCGGCCTATGCAGCTGACATCAACAACGCGGGCACGGTCATCGGCACGAGCGACTTCAATGATGGTGGTTCATCTCGGGCCATGTTGTGGCAAGGCCAAGAACTGATCGACCCAGCCCCAACGGCCAGCGGCGCCACCAGAGGCATTGCCATCGATGATCAAGATCGGCTCGTACTTGCCCATGCACCCAACGGTTTCTGGCCCGGAGGTGGCGCGCATCACATTCATCTGGCGCCCCTTGACCAAGACGGCGTGGAGCTTGGCACACCGGCCAAGACAATTCTCGAGGCATTCAACCTTGAGGTACTGGCCAACGATGACGGCGTGATTGCAGGCTGCTGGAACACGGCCGATGACGAGCCAAGGCTCTTCATGACGAGTCCTGACGGACTTGATGCGACTGAACTTGTGATTCCCCCGTACATGATTTCCATTGGGCTTGATGGAATGAGCGACACCGGCATGGCATTCGGACGCTTTCTTGATGCGGATTATGTCACGTTCGGCTTTGTCGCGACCGCGCAGGACGGCGTACAACTTCTGGGTCATCGTTTGATTGGCGCACCGCCTCTGGCCTTCTACGGAGTGGCCCGGGACGCCAACGCATCGGGTGCGATGATCATCAGTTGGGCGCACAACTACAACTACAGCCACTGGGCACTCATCGAACCAGCATTGCCCGGCGATGTGGATGGGAGCGGAACGGTTGATGTGACCGATCTGCTGGACCTCATTGCAGCCTGGGGTCCTCAGCCAGCTGACCCCTTGTGCGGTCCGGACCTCAATCTCGACGGCGTAGTTGGTGTAGACGATCTCCTTGAAGTGCTTGATGCCTTCATGCTGAATCCCTAGGTTCGGGCTACTCCGCCAATACCCCGTGCGTCATGGAGCGATCTCTACGGCATTGCCGTTGATTGTTAGATTCTCGGGCACGCTCACAGGGCCAGTTGCAATGAAGCCAATTGTCA
>JABAAC010000157.1 GCA_014238965.1 Phycisphaerales bacterium
AAGGCGGGAATGGACATTGGTATGCAGCAATTCCCCTGGATCAATCAAGTACTGAACTCGACATGTGGCAAGAAACAAAATCACTTGGTGCTTCTTTGGCTTCCATTTCAGGAGCACCTGAGGACGAATTTGTTCGCTCAGTGGCCTCTGCTGCGACATCAAACACGGCGCTGCTTGGAGGTCATGAAGTTTCAGAAGGGATCTTTGTTTGGTTGGATGGAACCCCATTTGAATACACGAACTGGGATGCAAATCAGCCTGATGGAAATGCATCTGGCGAATACATCGCCTATTACGACATTTCTAACTTTGACGCATGGCACGATGTCGCCTTTACAGACAGTACGGTGACCCACTTCATGGTCGAATTTGCAGAAGCTGTTTCGGGTGATTGCAACATCAACGGCGTCCCAGACGAGTGCGACATTGCCGATGAAACTTCCGAAGACATCAACGGTGATGGCGTCCCCGATGAATGCCAGTGCTTAGCAGACATCGATGGAAGTGGCGCCGTCACAATCGATGACCTTCTCGCCGTGATTGGCTACTGGGGATCTTCTAGCCCCGCTGCTGATTTGAACTCCGACGGCGTTGTCAACATCGAGGATCTACTGATCCTCTTTGATCAATGGGGCCCCTGCCCATAGGCGTACCTGCTGGGGTGCCTGGCATCTATGGCAATTTCGTCTCAGGCAACGCGATGCGCCTACGGCGTGTCGCACGAGCCACGTGCGGTCCCCCGCACGAAGAATGCATCTTGATACCATCGAGTGTGTTATGAATGCCCGTTGCCTTAAGATCGATGCTTAGTCGAGAAACTTCGCCAAGCACAATCTTGTTCACCAACAGTCTCTCAGGGCATCTTGGCGATCTTCTCAAACCCATCGCCACACGCTGATACCAACGCATCGATGTGCGACTCAGTCATCGGGGTCGACAGCATCGCGCTACACGTGTTAATCATGATGAATCCGGCATCAAAGAGATGGTCTAGTAGCGTTTGAAGCCGGGCTTGCTCGTTGGGCGAAAGGAATGCCTCGCGAAAATTGCGTGGCGGTTGCGCCTTCATGTGCACACGCAGAATCGATCCGTCACCTGTGACACATGCACACGCACCTGTTCGCTTTGCAGCCTCAGCGATACCTGCTTTCGCACGGATAGCTAGCGCGTTGACATGCTTGATCGCAGCCTCGTCAAAATCTCGCATCGCTGCCAAGCCCGCAACCATGCTCATGGGATTGGCCGAGAAGGTGCCCGAATGTGGAAACAGGTATCTGTCGGCACTTGGATTCATGACATCCATGACATCAGCACGGCCCGCCACGGCCCCGACTGGAAACCCCCCGCCAATCATCTTGCCCAAGGCAGTGAGATCACCTTGGACTGCGTACTGCATCTGCAACCCGCCATAGGTTGATCTGAAGGTAATGACCTCATCAATCAACAACAACGCGCCGTGCGCATGCGTCCATGCACGAATCGCCTCGAGAAACGCTGGTTCAATTGGATTGAGCCCTACACGATGCGGCATCAAGTCAAGCAACACGCCAGCGATATCGTCTGCACACTCATTGAGAATGGCGATTGCTCGATCGGTGTCGTTAAACGGCAGAATCAAAACGTCATTGAGCGCAGACGCTGGCGTGCCATGGGCCAGTGGCACACTGTTGGGATGGTCAACGCTTCCCCATGTATCAGGATTGGGGGCCTGGCTGACCTCGGCGTAGTCGTACCCACCGTGGTACGCCCCCTCCACTTTGGCAATGCGTGCACGACCAGTAAAGGCACGCGCCGCCTTGATGGACACCATGACCGCCTCGGTTCCAGAATTCATAAAGCGAATACGCTCAAAGCCAGGATTCCGCGAGCACATGTGTTCGGCATGTTCAACTTCGCACTGCGTGGCCATCATGAACGCCGTACCACGCTTGATCTGCTCGGTCACGGCTTCCACGATGGGTCCATAGGCATGCCCATGAATCAGCGAGGCCATGTTGTTGGAAAAGTCCGTTCGCGTGACACCATCGAGATCGGTCACCTGGCACCCTTTGCCGAACGCTGCGTAGGCTGGGTACGGCTTGCGCAACACCGTATTTCGACTTACGCCCCCAGGTAGCACTTCTTGCGCACGCGAAAAAAGGTCGCTGCTGTGCGACTGACTTTTCGATGTACCAGACTGCTCAGCCATATCCGTTTGCCACTTTCTACTTGGGCGCGGGCAGCAATGCCGCGCCGGTACGCTTTGCAACAGTTTCAAAGTCAACGCCAGGGGCAAGTTCAAGCACCCGAAAACCTTCAGGCGTGACATCAATGACCGCCAAATCAGTGTAAATGCGATCGACCACGCCCTGACCAGTCAATGGATACGAGCAGGCCTCCACTAACTTGGCATCACCCGCCTTTGTGCAGTGCTGCGTGATGACGAACACCTGCTTCACACCAGCGACTAGATCCATCGCGCCACCAACTGCGGGAATCGCATCGGGCTTGCCCGTAGACCAGTTTGCAAGGTCTCCATGCTGAGACACCTGCATCGCGCCAAGCACACTGAGATCCAAATGACCTCCGCGGATCATTGCAAAGCTGTCAGCATGGTGAAAGTAGGCAGCACCAGGATTTGCTGTGACATGTCGCTTGCCCGCATTGATGAGTTCAGGATCACCATGCCCCTGCGATGGAGATGGCCCCATTCCAAGCAGTCCATTTTCGGTGTGGTAGATGAATGTCCGCCCCTCTGGCACGAACTTCGTAATCAGTTCAGGCATACCGATGCCTAAATTGACATAGGAACCATTGGAAATATCTTGCGCAAGTCGATGCGCCATGTCTTGGCGACTCCAGCCGATGCCATTTGTCTGCTGTGTCATGGGTAACTGACTCCCGCAGCGATCAACTCGGACTCATGCGCGGGATTGCGCACTTCCACAACGCGATCGACAAAGATGCCCGGCGTTACCACCGTTTCAGGATCAATGGCCCCTGGCTCAAG
The DNA here is from genome assembly GCA_014238965.1 of Phycisphaerales bacterium. Classification (GTDB taxonomy): domain Bacteria; phylum Planctomycetota; class Phycisphaerae; order Phycisphaerales; family SM1A02; genus JABAAC01. Next base: position 2,990 of record JABAAC010000157.1, read on the forward strand.
CACATTCGCCGCCTGAACAATTGTCACTTCACCAGCCATTGCCATAATGGGCGCAAAGTTTCGAGCGGTCTTGTTGTACAGGACATTGCCATGGGTATCGGCAGTAAGCCCCTTGATCAGCGTGTAGTGCGCACTGAGACCATATTCCATCACAAACTCACGCCCACCAAATGCACGCTTTTCCTTCCCTTCAGCGAGAGGGGTGCCAACGGCGGTGGGTGTGTAGAACGCAGGCACACCAGCGCCGCCAGCTCGAATGCGCTCAGCAAGTGTGCCCTGGGGGACAAGTTCTAGTTCAGTAAAGCCCTCACGGTACAACTCAGGAAACACTGTTGAGTTGAGCGTCTTGGGGAAGGAGCAAATCACCTTCGTCACCCGGCGGGCCTGCAAGAGCGCCGCAAGCCCAACTTCACCGCTGCCGGTGTTGTTACTGATGACCGTTAAATCAGAGGCACCCTGGTCAATGAGCGCATGAATCAACTCGATGGGGCTTCCGGCCTCGCCAAAGCCACCGATCATGATGCTCGCACCATCGGAGATGTCCGCGACGGCCTCGGCTGGGCTGAGCACCCGTTTGTCGATCATGAGCAGCCGCTTTGCCTTGGCATAGAACTAGCGAGACTCGCTGGGGCTTTGCCTGATTCAGTGAAACGTGTGTATTCAAAGAGGCCTGCCTCATCGAACAGCACCCGGTCTTCATAGTCGTCGAACCAGACAGCCTCGGGGTTGCGACTAACGATGCACACTTTGCCTCGGTCGGGCGCATCAAGAGCATTGCGAAGAAGTTTGAAGATCACCACACCGTTCTCACTGCCAGCAAGACCAGGAATGGGCTCATTGGTCACAGCAAAGACCTCGGTCTTGCCCTTGTAGTGCGTAATGGAGAGCCTCGCATGATTTTCGATACCCGAGAGCCCCTTCTGTGATTCATTGAGCGTATGCCACGCCGTTTCAATTGGCACATTGAAGGCTTTATAGGCAACGATGTCTCGGCCACAGAAGAAGTAATGGTTCTCGCCACCAACACGCTTAAACTCACGCTGAAGCGTGCGCAGCGCCACAGGGTCATCATTGATGTCTTTGATAATGGGCGATTGGTTCTCGACGGTGAGCCAGCCACGTGACACAAGCTGGCGCATAGCCCGACCAGTTTCGGGTATCCACTGCACGAACCCCTGTTCATCTTGCATGTAGTTGCCCTGATCGTCCTTGGCAAGGATTTCATCTGGATGCTCAAAGTGGAGCATGAAGTGAAGGCCAACCTGCGGATAGACCTCATGAAACTTGTCAAGCATGGCAAGAAATGCATCGTCGAACCGCTGAGGATAGAAGGCCATCTCCTTGGTGCCGATGCGAATTGACTCAATTCCAGCCTCTGCCAATGCCCCAAGCCATGCGGCGATCTTGGAATTGTTAAGCACCATGGGGTCGCCGCCAGAAAGCAGAATCTCTCGTAACTTTTCACGACCGGTGTCGGGGTGACGTCCGCCGTTGGCCTTGACAATGGCATTGTGCTCACGGATGTACGCGGTGATCTCAGGGATCTGGGCCAAGCCCTTCTTGGCGACGGTTCCATCTTGCCGCTTGATTTCCTTTCGCGCGATGAGTTCCTCGCGATAGCAAAAGCGACAGTGTGCCGAGCACGTAGAAACCACGTACATGAGCCCCATCTCGTACTTGTGCAAGAGGCCTTCTACCGGGGCAAAGTCCATTTGATTCCCTGGGTCTTCGGATCCCGCTAGGTCGTTGGTCTCATCTGGGCTGGCCTTGACAATGCGTTGAATGGGCTTGCTGGTGCGAGCGATCTCGTAGTAATGCCGGGTGATCTTTACGGGCATGCGAGATTCAACGTCACGGTCGGTGCCATGGAGCACCTGAAGCTTCACAACCTCATCCTCTGTATAGAAGGACATCATGTCTTCGGGGGCCTTCTCGTTGAAGAATGGCTTGAGCCCATTGATGATTTCACGTTGATGACGTGTGTCCTCGACGGTGTCGAGAAAGGCCTGCTCGCGATCGGTTGGGATGTGCTTTTGTTTTTCAGCCACCTGATGCTCCAAATACCTCTTAAAGGGCCCCTGAGCCCTCCAAAGGAGTGTCAATTGTACACCCTGCCCCCACTGGGTTCTTGGGTTTCTTTACGAGAATGGCGACAACCCCCATGCCCTGCACAAAGGCCATGGCAAGGGGCAGCCCTCTGGCCCTCCAATGGCTGGCATGTCGTTGCCCCTCTGGATAGGCCATGCTGAGGGCTATGAAACAAACGCCCCTGACTGTCGCAGCTGATGCGAGCAACCGCCTCTGCTGAAATGCCGCAATGGGCTTGGGGACGATACAAAAGATCACACAGCGATTTGATTGCGAGCGATACCCCCACCCACTGCAGTCAATGCCAGTGCGGCCTACTTGTTAGCGAATCCCAATGAGGACGAGCGGTCAACGCCGCAGGCCTTGCAGATCTCATCAACGATCTCTGTGACATGGGAGCCTTCTCCCTCCGCCGCAAGCAGATACTGCCATGACACTGTCGGGTCAGACCCCATCATCAACTCTAGCAACTGCAGATCACAACCATAATTGATCCATTGACCAAGGTACGTCACCAATGTCGGCCCTGGCTTGGGAGCATGAAACCACATGATGTCATCTTCGAATGCCACGTTGGACCATGCAAGATAGTGATGGTCCGGCTCAGAGAATGACAACTCCGCAGCGTCGCCCTCTTCGGTTTCATAGTCCTCAGACCATAGCGCAAGATGGCCGATCAATAAATTCCACTCTGCAACTGAGCGTTCAACAAGTGCGCCCTTCGTATACCCCACCATCTCCCAAAGATCAGATGGGTAGATGTCGGATGACAACGTATGCCACAACTCCCACCTGGAGTCATCGACACATGCAAGAACGATCGTGGTGGTCGCCTCACCAGAACTAGAAAGAAACCTTGAACATGAACCACACTCCGGAGCTTTCTCAACGTATGACGGCAACGGGTCCGGTCGGCCTGA
>JABAAC010000205.1 GCA_014238965.1 Phycisphaerales bacterium
CATACGCAACCTCTTTACAGAGCGCATCATACCGCCCCTTATCGCGGGGGCTTGCTTAGGAGGTCGCTTGAGCGCGATCGCCTTCATCATCGTGATGCAAAAAACCGTGTGCCATAGCAAAGCCAAGTGGTACACCAAGTAACGCACCTGCTGCCCAATCGATGGGCAGTGGAAGGAGCAAGGCTGGCACCTTGCCCGCTGCAAGTGCTGCTTCGACATCATTTGGTACGAAGATAAAGGCGACCCATGCTGCAAGAGTGCCCCCAAGCACCAAGGCCGGCGCCAAGAGCACCGGCTGCACGTGCGGCGCGGCAAGCCGGCCTGCAAATCCGCATGCAACCCCGCCCACGGTGGCCGCCACCGCCGTTTGCTGGCGAAAATCCGTACGCGTGATTAACCAGGCCCCAAGCAAGCCCGCCACAATGCCAAACACTGCCGCCCGGATGGCCTCTGCGCTCACCATGGGATCCGGATGCGATCCTGTTGAGTCAGGCTCAACCGTCTTCACACCACCACGACGAACAATCAGGACCCAGGACAAGACCAACACAAACATGGCCCAGATGCAACCTTCCCCGTAGCTGGCGGCAATATCTCCCGTGAGCAGCACCGATCTCATCCCATCGAGCTCAAGCGCACCCCAGCCAAGCCCTGCGCCAACAGCAGGCATTGCTGCCATAGGACCAATGAAGGCAGCTGCACCATAGGCCAGTAGGAACATGACCAAGAGCACGGCTCCCACCGCCACTAGAGCTGGCCAGAGCTGCTGTGCATTGATCAAGGTTGGACCAAATCCGCCATCGGCGTTCGCCCAGAATGGCAACGCTGAGCGAACGACCGCAGCGGTCAATGCCGCAATGGCGATGATGATGATCCAATCGATGGTTGGGCGCATGCGCATATGTGACCAGAGCGCTACCAACGGGGTCAAGCCGCACAGGGCTCGAGACCGGCTAGAATCTCTCACTTGAGTCAATCGCCGTCTATTCCGCTGATCCTAGATGAGGCACCCCTGAGCATTGAGCAGCTCGTGGAAGTCGCACGGCATGGCCGTCCACTAGGCCTCGATGCGTCCAGCGAAGATCGAATCAACGTCGCCCGGGCCGTCGTGGAGGATGTCGCTGGTGGCCCCGATCCTGTCTATGGTGTCAACACGGGCTTTGGCTCACTCTCCCAACACCGCATAGCTCCAGCTGACGTGGAGGCTATCCAACGCAATATCGTGCGGTCTCACGCTGCGGGAGTTGGCGATCCACTACCTGTGGAGGTGGTCCGAGCCATGCTCGCCGTGACGATCGCGTCACTTGCCAGGGGCGCCAGTGGCGTACAGTTGGGCACTCTGGAAGCCCTGTGCGCACTTATCAATAGCGAAATCACTCCAGTGGTTCCTGAAGTGGGGTCGGTTGGTGCTTCGGGCGATCTAGCGCCGTTGGCCCACGTTGCGCAGGTCTTGCTTGGCGAGGGCGAAGTGCTGATCGAAGGGACTCGCATCTCTGGTGAGACAGCCGTCCAGCGGGGACTTCTCAAGCCAACCAAACTTGGGGCAAAGGAAGGGCTTGCCCTGCTCAATGGCACCCACCTCATGGCTGGCACATGCGCCCTTGCACTGCACGATGCAGAGCAAGTACTCCACGCAGCAGTAGCCGCTGCGGCGCTGGCCGTCGACGCATGCCGCGCAAGCGTGGGCCCGTTCGACGACCGAGTGCATGCCTTGCGACCGCACGTGGGCCAACGTCGTGTCGCAGCAGCCCTTCGTCGCATGCTGGAAGGCTCCACGATTGCCGCGGATCATGTAGATGACGATCCACGTGTCCAGGACCCATACAGCCTTCGTGCAGCGCCGCAGGTCATTGGTGCCGTTGCCGACGCACTTACGCACAGCAGATCGATCGTTGCCACTGAATTGGGCGCGGTCACCGACAACCCACTCATTGTGCAGGGCGATGATGCGCTTGAGTTAGTGTCAGGGGCGAACTTTCACGGCATGCCCTTGGCGCTGGCTGCGGACTCTGCAACGACAGCCTTGTGCCATCTTGCAGGTATCGCCGAGCGGCGCATCTTCTGGGTCCTCAGTGGTCACGATCCACACACGCAAGTGCCCGACTACCTCAGCCCACAGCCGGGCTTGCATAGCGGCCTCATGATCGTGCAGTACACCGCTGCAGCGGCTTGTAACGAACTGCGCGCACTGGCCTATCCCGCAAGCGTTGGCAATATCTCTACCTCTGCAGGTATCGAAGACTACAACTCAATGGGGGCGACCAGCGCCAAACAACTTCGCCAAGCGGTTCGACTCACCAGAGACGTCGTTGCAATGGAACTCCTTGTGATGGCCGAAGGCCTTGAGCATCAGCGGCCCTTGCGCAGCGGCGATGGCGTGGAAGGGATTCACACTGCTATTCGTGAGATTGTCGAGCCCCTTGGTGCGGATCGATCACCGTCGCCGGACATTGCCCTTATCGCACAAGCAATTGGCCAGGGGCGACTGCCGACCGTCGATCTGGAGACAATATGAGCCACACAACCATAGATGCTTCACGGAAGATCCGAGCACCGCGCGGAACAACCAAGACGTGCAAGACATGGCAGGCCGAAGCCGCCATGCGAATGCTCATGAACAACTTAGATCCAGAAGTGGCTGAAGCCCCGGAAAAACTAGTCGTATACGGCGGGAGAGGCCAAGCCGCTCGATCGTGGGAAGCGTATGACGCCATCATCAACTGTCTCCAAGAGCTCGAGGCGGACCAGACGCTACTGGTTCAATCCGGTAAACCTGTTGGCGTCGTGCACACACACACTGATGCCCCTCGCGTCCTCATTGCCAATAGCAACCTAGTGCCCGCCTGGGCCACCCAGTCACACTTTGACGAACTTGCGGCGCGCGGCTTGATGATGTTTGGCCAAATGACTGCCGGTTCCTGGATTTACATCGGCACACAAGGCATTTTGCAAGGTACCTACGAGACATTCGCCGAGTGTGCAAGACAGCACTTTGAGGGCTCACTGACTGGTCGACTCTGTGTGACTGGCGGCTGTGGCGGAATGGGCGGTGCGCAACCCTTATCAGTGACGATGTGTGGCGGCGTATGCTTGATTGCAGATGTTGATGCCACTCGCTTAGACAAGCGAAAGTCTGATCGATATCTCGATCAGATAGTCGATGATCTTGATGCAGCCATTGATCTAGCGTGCACTGCCAGGAATGCCAACGAAGCGGTTTCTATCGGCTGGGCTGGCAACGCCGTGGATTTGCTTGAGCGACTGCTTGCTCGGGATATCACGCCCGATGTGCTCACCGACCAAACATCCGCGCACGATCCTCTTGAGGGCTATCTGCCGCAAGGCATGACCATGGACGATGGCGCAGCGTTGCGACTGTCAGACCCCGCCGCTTATCAGTGCCGCAGCCTCGCCTCGATGCGACTCCATGTGGCCTGCATGGTCGAACTCATGGACCGCGGCGCAACCACATTTGACTACGGAAACAACATCCGACAGCGTGCAGCGGACGAGGGGTTCGATCGCGCATTTGAGTTCCCAGGTTTCGTGCCGGCCTATATTCGTCCTCAATTCTGTCTTGGCCGTGGGCCGTTTCGGTGGTGCGCGCTCTCGGGCGACCCCGAGGACATTCGAGTTACAGACGAGGCCTTGATGGAACTCTTCCCGGATGACGCACCACTGCACCGATGGCTGACGATGGCCGCTGAACGTGTGGCCTTTCAAGGCCTGCCGTGTCGAATCTGCTGGCTAGGCTTGGGCGAGCGAGACAAGGCTGGCGTACTGTTCAATGACCTTGTTGCTAGCGGACGAGTCAAGGCACCCATTGTGATTGGCCGTGATCACCTAGATTGCGGCAGTGTTGCATCGCCAAACAGAGAAACCGAAGCCATGCTCGATGGCAGTGATGCCGTCAGCGATTGGCCTCTGCTGAATTTCGGCGTCAACATTGCAAGTGGAGCAAGCTGGGTTTCATTCCACCACGGCGGTGGTGTGGGGATCGGCTTCTCCCAGCATGCTGGCCAAGTCATTGTTGCTGACGGTACAAAGGAAGCGGAGTCTCGACTTCGTCGGGTGCTCACAAATGATCCGATGATGGGTATCTTTCGACACACGGACGCTGGTTACAGCCTAGCCGCTGAGTGTGCCGCCACCAACAACGTACACATTCCAATGGGGCCCGCCTGAGCCACTACACTCGCGCCATGCCCGACCTGCTGCTCACCAACGCTCGACTCATTACGCTCGCTGGACATACCGGCCCGCGTCACGGCACCGATATGTCTGATCTAGGCATCATCGAAAGCGGCTGGCTTGCCGTCGAAGACGATCGAATCACTGCCATAGGCAGTGGTACGCCTCCGGAAAATGTCCAGTCCGACGCGACACTTGACGTTGAAGGCCGCGCAGTCCTGCCGTCTTGGGTGAATTGCCACACGCATGCTTGTTGGGCGGGTGATCGTATTGACGAGTGGTCACAACTGCTCGCCGGACGAAGCTATCTGGACATCCTCAGTAGCGGCGGGGGCATTATGAAAACTGTGCGTGCCGTACGAGCGGCCTCAGTAGAAGAATTGACTGCTCACTTGCTCGCGAGAATTGGTCGACATCGACTTCTGGCAACAGGCACACTCGAAGTGAAATCTGGATATGGACTGCAGACTGAAGCTGAACTCAACATGCTTCGAGCAGTGCACGATGCCTCACGAATGACCGATGTCCTCGTCACGGGGACCTTCCTAGGTGCCCATGCAATTGACCCAGATGAACCCACCTTCATCGATCGAATGATTGAGGAGACGCTTCCTGCCGCCACCGAAGAGTTCCCCGGCATCCCCTGCGATGCGTATCTGGAACAGGGCGCTTGGAGTTTACAAGACACGCGCCGCTACCTCGAGCGAGCTATCGACTGCGGCTGCCCTATTCGATTGCATGCGGATCAATTTAACAGTCTTGGTGGCGTTGGCCTCGCCATCGAATTGGGGGCACGCAGTGTTGATCACTTAGAAGCCAGCACTCCAGCCGATCTCAAACGACTTGGTGCCTCTGCCACCGTTGGTGTGCTGTTGCCCATCACTGGCTATCACTTAGACCAACGCTGGGCTGATGGCCGCGAGTTGATTGATGCCGGCGGGGCCGTTGCCCTTGCGACCAATGACAACCCCGGATCGGCCCCTTGCCCATCAATGGCCACCGCAGCGGGCATGGCTTGTCGGCGATGCGGACTGTCGCCACACGAAGCCATTGCTGCTGGGACGTGGAACGCAGCATGCGTGCTCGGGCTCCAAGACGAAGTTGGGTCGCTGGAACCTGGCAAGCGAGCCAACATACAAATTCTTGATTCACCAGATGAACGCATTTTGTGCTGGGAAGTGGCCCCCCCACCACCACCTGTACTTTTGATCTGCGGACATCCAACTCGCTTCGAAGTAGACCCTGAAGGATGAAAAATCTACTGCGTAAACCCGCCGACATCGAAGCTGCTCGCGCCAGCGCGCAGCGAGTGTGTCGAGTTCATGAAGCACTTGTGGACTTTTTACGGCCAGGCGTGACACTTTCTCAGGTCGACGCATTCGTCGCCGAGACACTGCACTCGCTTCAGAGCACAAGCGCCTTTCTTCGATACCGCGCAGCGGGGTATCCCCCGTTTCCTAGCCATTCGTGCCTGTCATTGAACGACTGCGTCGTTCATGGCACGCACACCATGTCTGATGAACCGCTTGTTGAAGGTGATCTTTTATCCGTTGACATCGGCGTCATGCACCAAGGCTGGATCGGGGATGCAGCGTGGACCTACGCCCTAGGCAGCGTGTCTGATGACGACCTTCGCCTGTTGGAGGTTGGCCGAGCGTCCTTGAAGGCCGGCCTTGACGCAATGCGACCGGGCCGGCCGCTCCTTGACTGGGCTCGTGCCGTCCAACAGTGCGTGGAAACTGAAGCTGGCATGTCGTTGGTGCGAGGCCTTGGCGGCCATGGCTATGGACGGAAACTCCATGGACCTCCGTTCATCAGCAATGTGGTGCCAACTGCTCCGGGCGAATGGCCTGATGCCTTTGAAACGTGGCACCCGGGCATGCTTATCGCCGTTGAACCCATGCTGAACCTTGGCGGCCATGCTGTGCGTGGCAAACCTGGCGGATGGCCAATCCTCACACAAGATGGCACGCGAAGCGCCCATTATGAGGCTGATGTTCTGATTCTCGAAGATCGCATTGATGTGCTGACAGCAGACATGTTCGACCTTCCCAATGTGGTTGGGTAGACCACACTGCGATACGACAGTCGACTTCCTTGCGGTAGGGTTACAAAGTAGTCCGCGGTGTGCGGACGTTGGAGGCATTGGCCAATCATGATGTTCGTACTCATACCACTATCGCTTGCATTGACTGCATCATCCATTGACTATCCCGTCAGCCCACGCGGGGATGTGCAGGATGTCTTTCACGGTCATGCCGTCGATGATCCCTACAGATGGCTCGAGGCTGATGTGCGAGAAGACCAAGTCGTGTCTGACTGGGTAGATGCACAGAATGATGTCACGTTCGACTATCTCAATGGCCTCCAACAGCGATCAGACATTCGTCGTCGACTAGAACAACTCTGGGACTACGAACGATCAGGTAGCCCGGTGAAGGTTGGCAACCAGGCCAATGGCTACAAGTATTACATGGCCCGAAATGACGGCCTCCAGAATCAAAGTGTGTGGTACGTACTAGAGAATCTAGAGGCAGAACCGCAAGTGCTGCTCGACCCAAATGCACTATCAGCAGATGGCACCATCGCGATGTCAGGCGCGAGCTTCAGCGATGATGGGAGATTCATGGCGTACGCCTTGTCCGAGGGTGGTAGCGACTGGAAAACATGGCATGTGCTGAATTTAGAAACAGGCAAAACGCTTTCGGATCGCGTTGAGTGGTCCAAGTTTTCCGGCGCGGCTTGGCGACCGGATGGGAGCGGTTTTTTCTATGCCCGATTTCCTGAGCCCGAGGATGGCGCAGCAATGGTCGGTAGAAATCTGAACCAATCGCTCTACTTTCACAAGGTCGGTACCCCCCAATCCCAAGACGTGCTGGTTCATGCAGATGACGAGCACCCCGACTGGGGATGGGAACCAACTGTCACTGAAGATGGCAATTGGCTCGTGGTGCACGCGTGGAAAGGTGGCGCCAAGACGCGTTTGTACGTACGCGACTTGCGCAATGGCGTTGGGCCATTGGTTGACCTTGTACCCAATTGGGATGACGCCTGGGGCCTTGTTGGAAACAAAGACGACGTGCTCTTCTTTCGAACGGACAAAGATGCCCCCATGTATCAGCTCGTGTCTATCGACATGGGCAACCAACTCGATGGATTCAAGCCGGTCATTCCAGAGGGCGACTCGCTTTTACGAAGCGTGTCATACGTTGGAGGGCACCTCGTGGCGAATTGGCTGCAAGACGCTTGCAGCCGAGTCAGCGTTCACGACCTCAATGGCTCATTATTGCGGACGGTTGATCTGCCTGGCATCGGTAGCGCCGGGGGATTTGGCGGATACCAGGACGACCCTGAGACGTTCTATTCGTACTCCAGTTTTATTGCACCACCATCGATCTACCGGTACAACGTCGATACGGGCGAGGCATCCAAATGGTGGAGCCCCGATGTTGATTTTGACCCCGCCGACTATGACGTTCGACAAGTCTTCGTTCAGAGCAAAGACGGCACCATGTTGCCGATGTTCTTGGCGCACCGAACCGGACTCGTTCGCAATGGCACCAACCCTACCTTGCTGTACGGCTACGGTGGGTTCAACTTAAATATGACCCCGTACTTCTCACCGTCGCGGCTTGCGTGGATGGAAATGGGCGGCATCTTTGCAATGCCGAACCTTCGAGGTGGCGGCGAATACGGCAAAGCGTGGCACGAAGCGGGAACAAAGCTGCACAAACAGAATGTGTTTGATGATTTCATTGCGTCGGCGCAGTGGCTGATCAATAACAACTACACATCCCCATCCCATTTGGGCATTCAAGGTGGCTCAAACGGTGGCCTGCTTGTGGGCGCATGCCTCACACAACGACCAGAACTGTATGGCGCAGCGCTGCCAGCGGTTGGTGTGATGGACATGATCCGATATCCACAATTCACCATTGGCCGCGCCTGGGTACCTGACTACGGCGATCCCGATGTGAAGGCCGAGTTTGAAGCGCTTATCGCATACTCGCCTTATCACAATATCACGCCGCTGCGGGCCTACCCACCAACACTCATCACGACAGGTGACACAGATGATCGTGTTGTTCCAGGTCACTCATTCAAGTTTGCTGCAGCGATGCAGTTTGCCCAAGATGGAGACGCGCCAATACTGATTCGCATCGACCGAAAGGCCGGCCATGGCGCAGGAAAGCCAACCTCCAAACGACTTGATGAAACAGCTGACGTTTGGTCATTTCTCTCCGAGCACCTCGGCGTAGTGCACCACTAATTCGTAGCAAGAACAGAACACGTTCGACTCTTCCCGTTTGCCTTTAGCAGCATCACCAACTGCATCGCTGGCTGACCTCGCCTGTCAACCGCGACATGATTGGTTCAGCGGCGCACACCCAGCCACCGTGGCAGCCGCGCCGCGGGTAGTGGCGGCAACGGACCACGCGATTCGGGGCCAAGCACAGCCTGCGCTGCAAGATGACCGCTGATGACTGCGCCCTCCATCGTTGCAGGCCAATTGGTTTGACACCAGTCACCTGCGAGCACAAGGCCAGCAATGTCACCCATGCCCGGCGCTGCATGTGGCCGCAGCGCTTCGGCTGCTGGGGTCGCCCGAAACGTTGCCTGGCGTTCCTTTACTGGCCTGATACCCAAGATCTCAGCAGCGCGAATTGCGGGCACAATTTGCTCCAATTCACTCATCACTGTTCGACCAATAGTGGCTTCATCAAGATCCATCCACTTGTCTGCTGCACTAATGACTGCGTGTAGGTGCTGCCCAGAAGGACCATCAGCCTTATGCTTCATGGCACCTTTATTGAACAGCCATTGGATAGGCCGTCCAGGCAAAATGAGGTGAGGACGATGCATAACAGTTCGATCCACAAGGACATGCACACCGAGAATTGGGCTATGCCCCAAGCCCTGAATTTTTGACAACCGAGAATCGCAATCCGTGACTAACGTTCTGGCCCGGCTCCACGGGACAGCGCACACAACTGTGTCGCATTCAAGAACCTCATCGGCCGTGCGAACAGCGGTCACCTTTCCATCTTCAACATCAACGCTCCTTGCACCACATCGCATGCGCAGCGAACCACCCTGATGCTCAAGTATCGCCTGCGCCTGCATGTATAAGTTAGACAGAGGCACCGAGGGCGTTCCTATGCGTCCTGAGGTTCGCGAAGCCAAGAATGCGTCTTGAAATACATGGAGCGCATGGGTTGCAGCAACCTCATGAATATCGAGGTTGCAGGCGCTCACAATGACCGGTGACCAGAACAACTTTCGAACACGCTCTGACTCACCGGCCGCATCGAGCCATGCTGCAAATGTTCGTCCGCGCCATCGCTCATGCCCCGACTGCCCGGTGCGCAATATTCGAACCATCGTTCGGCCCAGTCGTAACTTCTCTCGAGGACTGAGTAGTCGCATTTTGATCACATCGCCACATTGGTGCAGCGGAGCAGGCAGGACACCATTGCTCACCACATCCACACCGCCATCGGGACGAAGCCAATGCAAGGCGTCCGTCCATGTAATGTTGTGGTCTACCCCAAGCGTTTTGTACAACTCGATTAGATTCGTACAGCAGCCCATCAGCACATGCTGGCAATTGTCCAGAACCAGATCACTGCGGACATCGGCAAATGACGCTGCACGCCCACCGAGATGCGACCTCGTCTCCAGCAGCAACGGATCTCGACCAGCCTCTGCTAATCGCAGCGCTACCGTAAGCCCTGCCAGGCCACCGCCGATGACGATGACGCGGCTGGTCATCGGCCCACCAGCGCCGCACGGGCCACGAGGGATATTTTGCGAAGAGTCGACAAGCGGGCCCGTGGCCCGAGCACACTGCGGGCGGGGCGTTGGGTAATTTGACGGAGGATGCGTTGATACACGGAGGTCATGGCAATTAATGTCGGCCGACACCTTGCCGGAATCATGCGATCCAACCCTTCAGATGCTTTGTAATACGCCTGTGCTTTGTCGCACCAACGCAAGATCAATGCACTACATGTTTCCGGCGGGTGCCATGCTGCAAGTGTGTCGCGACTGAGTGGCCCATGCAAATCCTCAGCGGGCAAATAGCACCGTCCCCGTTGTAGATCTTCGCCCACATCACGCAAAATGTTCGTCAACTGGAATGCCAGTCCTCGCAGACGCGCCAACTCCATGGCCTCATCACTAGTGCAACCCCAGATACGCACGCACACCATGCCCACGCTAGAAGCAACCTGTTCGCAGTAACGATACAAATCGTCTGCTGTGTCAATGGTTGTATTGTCCAAGTCCCATTGTTGGCCTTCAAGCATGGCATCAAACGGCTGGGGCATCAATGCAAATGCATCGCAGATGTGGCGCATCGCCGTCCATAAATGACGGTCATCCTCCGGAAAGGTCTGCCCTTGAAAGACTGCCGCAGTCTGCATGGCAAAAGTATGCAAGTCCTCCTGGGCCTTTGCAGCATCTGGTGAAGCATCAACGAGATCATCAGCCTGCCTCATCCACGCATAGACAACAAACATCGCTGTGCGCTGTTGAGTTGGCAGCAGCCGAATACCTCTGTAGAAATTGCCCGCACGCTTGCGAGTGATCTCAGCGCAGTAGGCAAATGCTGGCTCATTGACCCACTGGCTCATGGCGCAAGCCGCCGAGCATGAAGCAGTAACATTGCTTTGCGCCATTTCGACACACGAGGTCGCGTCAATACTGTCTCGTGCTGGCACCGATGAATGCCATCGAGTACGGCGAGGCCCCCGGCACCAAACAACCACAACATAGGCCGAATCGCCGCTGGGGCTTCCTCTAGAAGGGCATCGACCGACTCTAAAAATGGTCGAGTGCGAGCCACAAGCCGTTTTACCAAATCTCTGTAAGCAGTCAGAAATGTTTGGTCAGGCGCATGCCCCTGTACACACGTCTTGGAAAGCCGTTGTTCAAATTCAGGAATCTCGTGCATGTCAGCGGGCAAGTAGACGCGGTTACGCTCCAGTAGATCCCGGCGCACGTCCTGCCAATGATTGGCCAATTGCAAGCCACTGCACACACGATCGGCAAGTTCCAATTGTCTTGGCGATTCATGTGCTCCGCCAAGTCGAAGCACCAGCCGGCCAACCGGATTCGCGCTTCGGCTGCAATAGTCCAGCAGCGAAGTCCATGTCGCATACCGCTGAACGTCTTGATCGTGCCCAAAGGCCGCCAGCAAGTCTTCGAATGGCGATTGCTCAAGTCCATGGTGTTCGATGGCTGGCATCAACGCCACGAATACAGGGTGCGTCGCATCGCCGTTAAAGCAGGCCTGTAGTTGATCACGCCACCACGCCAGTAACACCTTGGCTCGGTCGGTCGATGGCGACTCATCTGCCAAATCGTCTGCCCAACGGCAAAACGCGTACACCGCGCAGGCTCCATCTCGCATTGGCGCAGGCATGAATCGACTCAGTACGCTGAAATTCTCGTAGTGCCCTAGCGTCAAACGTCGGCATAGCGCATTGGCCGCATCAAGCGAGACGAACTCGCATTGGTCGGGCCCCCACCGTTCCAACAGTTGCATGACCTGAGTTCCCATGGGCTGGGCACTGTATCCATGTTCAAGCCCCAGCGGCTTCGCCCGGTCGTTCATGGGCCAGCCACGGGAGTATGATGGACCCTGTGAAGGTCATCCTCGCCAATCCACGCGGCTTCTGTGCCGGGGTCTTTATGGCTATCGATGTGGTGGATCAACTCCTCGATGTCACTGACGAACCAATATACGTGTTTCATGAGATCGTCCACAACAAACATGTCGTGCAGCGATTCAAGGACCGAGGCGTTCAATTCATCGAACACATTGCTGATGCGCCACGAGGCGGGATTGTGGTCTACAGCGCTCATGGCGTGAGCCCAGAGGTCCGTGCCCAGGCAGCCGACCGACAGTTGATTGATATCGATGCGACATGCCCACTGGTAACCAAAGTGCATGCGGAGGCCATTCGATATGCCCAGCGAGGCTGGCAAATCTTGCTCATTGGGCATCGCTCGCACCAAGAAGTCATTGGCACACGGGGCGAAGCGCCCGAGGCAATTCAGGTTGTTGAGTCACCCGATCAAATCGCTGCTTTGCATATTGATGACCCTGACAAACTCGTTTTTCTCACGCAGACGACACTCAGTACCGACGATGCAAACATCATCATCGCTGCATTGCGAGACGCGTTTCCAAACATTAAGTCACCGCCAACGGAAGACATTTGCTACGCAACTACGAATCGTCAGCATGCGGTTCGACAACTCGCCCCCGAGTGCGATCTCGTCATCGTCATTGGCTCCGCCAATAGCTCTAACTCCGTTCGGCTCGTGGAGATTAGTGAGCACAGCGGCACAAAGAGTGTGCTCATCGACGATGTCACTGAATTAACGCCCCTAACGCTCCAGGGCGTGGAGCGCGTGCTTGTGACAGCTGGCGCGAGCGCCCCTGAAGACCTTGTCCACGCGCTCATCCTCACTCTTGTGCAGCAATACAAAGGCGAGATCGAGCAGCATGATGTCTTCCATGAGAGTGTTGAATTCGGCCTCCCGGGAAGCTTGAAACAATTTATGCGATCTCGTGGTGTTGATCCCACCGGGCGACGAATCTCAATGGACAACATCGCAGGCACGAATGCGTTTCTATCATCCCACAGCATTCCTCAGCGACTCGTTGACTTGACGGTGAAAAACTCATGCTGAGCTTCTTCGACCTTGATCCGGGAATGCTCGAGCGATTGTGCACCTCCCTCAATATGCCAAGGCATACAGCAACCCAAATGCTGCAGTGGGTGTACCGCCATGGCGTGGTCGATGCAACCGAGATGACGAACATCTCTCTACGACACCGCGAGGCCATTCAATCAAACTTGACGTTCTACCGAGGCACCGAAACCGGTCGAGCCCAAGCCACCGATGGCACTTTGAAGCTGCTTATCAACTGGGACCAAACTCGCGTGCGCCCCGCCGACACTGGCCTACCCGTGCTTCAACCTCGCACTGGCGAACGAAGCACTGAGACTGTGCTCATTCCAGCTGCCGAGCGCCAAACAGCGTGCCTTTCATCGCAGGTTGGCTGCCCGGTTGGATGTACGTTTTGTGCCTCTGGACTCGATGGTGTCTCGGGCAATCTCGACGCAGGCCAGATCGTAGAGCAGGCGCATAGGCTTTCATGGCTGCCTGAGGTTGGACGCGTCACGAATGTCGTCTTTATGGGCATGGGGGAACCACTGGCCAACCCAGACGCAGTCATGCATGCCATTCGCACACTCCATGCACCCTGGGGCCTAGGTATTTCGGCCCGGCGAATCACAGTCTCGACCGTGGGCCTTCCATCAGCCATACATCGACTCGCCGAGTTTGAGTTGCCCGTCACGCTAGCGCTCAGTCTGCACGCACCAGACGACGCATTGCGTCGCGAGCTGATCCCATGGGCGGAGTACGCCACGATTGCCGAACTGACTGACGCCTGCAGCGCCTACTTCAGCAAAACAGGACGAGAGATAACCCTTGAGTATCTATTGCTTAGAGGTGTTAACGATCAGCCTACTCAAGCCGATGCACTCGCTCGAGTTGCCAAAAGACTTCGGGCAAATGTCAATCTCATCCGATACAACGAAGTCCCTGGGCTGCCGTTCCAAAGGCCCCGAACTGAAGATGTGCACGTCTTTCAGTCTAGATTGCGTGGACGAGGAGTCAACGCGCATATCCGCGCAAGCCGTGGCCGCGACATTGCCGCGGCCTGCGGTCAGCTCAAACGTCAGCTGGCGTCGTCTTGAGTTTCGTTGGAAGATCACGGATCACCTCTGCGGGCAAGCCATGCAGTGTTCTTGCTTCAAAATGAGCGCGAAGTGTCATAAGTACAGTCCGCCAGTGGTCGTATTCCTGATTTGCCTCAACCGTTGCGCGCTGCACGATTGATCTCACGGCAAGTCGTCTTGCTCGCTGCTGGGGCGAACCTCGCCAACGCGCCGGAATCAGGCTGCCCAGCGATGCAACCAAGCCAGCAACCCAATCACTTGTTCGCAGATCAAGGCGAATCAATTTGGACCCCGCTGCGAACTCCAATCGAGTGAGGTAGCGGATCTCCATCACATCACCGCGACTGGGCCGTACATCTAACGAACGACGAAGGGCAGCGCGATGCCCTGGGGAAACAGCCATGCGGGCCACGTGAATGGGATCACGCACCAATACCGTTTCGACCAATGGCCCGATAGCCGCCCTAGTCAACGCTCGACCTGTATCGGCTCGATCCGCTCGGTACAAGGCAAGGATGTCATCCGCTAATCGATGCGCCACATCAATACCTCCCCATGTTGTCGCAGCGGCCAGTCCATCGACGAGTACGCCGCGCATCGTTCGCCCATCTGCTGTCTCGGTCAACCCGGGCAGTCCACGCAACACTCGATCAAGCAGGTTCCCTAGTTTTTGATCTGATCGTCGTGTTCCTAACTGAGCCAACAAGCGCCAACGCCGAGCCCGACGAACCGGTGTGTCTACAGGGCTCGCACTTCGTTCCGGCGAAAGCAGTGCAGTGTCCACCGCTGCCCGTCGTCCGAATGTGAATGCTTCCGCGAGACGGGCATGCCCACCGCGCTCGAGGCGATGTAAGGCAGATTGAATGGCATCCACAGTAAGTGGAATCCATCCAGACTGAAACGCCGCGCCCAGCAACACCACATCTGCCAGGCGGCTTGTGTGAAAGCGCCTTCGACAGGTTTCCTCTACATCTGCGACAAGTTGGCGATCTTGCTGCCAATTGGCTGAGATCCAAGGCGTCAACACACTGCCTTCCGATGATGTAGCAGCAATACAGGTTCGCGCTGGATCACACACGTTCAAGTCTCGCATTGCCCGCACCGCTTGGGCATCGGAAATGGACAGCACTACGTCGGCAGCACCAGGATCCATGCGGACAATGGGCGGTGCACCTTGTTGATCAAATCGCAGTTGTGTCCACGCTCGCTGGCCAGGGCCAATTGCGGTCGTATCGCACCGCCAATCGACCTGATACCCCATGGCCTCACCGCCCAGAACAAGAACCATGGCTGCAACGCCCGGCGATGCGCCGCGGTAGCCCGCAAAATGGGCATGCCAACACGGTGCCTCCGCGTGCCGTGCAACAGGAACAGGCAGACTCATCTGCACAAGCCCCTCGCGTGGCGCTTGCGAACGAGTAACTTCGATCATTTCCAACTGGGGCCTGACGCGCATCGCCAATCGAGGGCGCCACGGACCGTCGATTTCCTTCATGCGGATACTGCTGCGCAGTTCGGGATCCATCCCCCCGGGGTCAAAGCCCACCACAAGGTCAGCGTGCGGACTGCAGAATCGCTCAACACCCTGCACTATTCGCTGCAGTGGGCGAAAGCCAGACCGGTCTGTCTCGGCCGCCTGTCGCTCTCTAGCGTCGACATCCCACCTCCCATCAACATCTGCAAGGACAAGCAGCGTGGTGCCTTGCCGCTCCATCGCATCCTGCACAGCCCGCGTAACCACAGCTTCGTCATCGACGGGAACTCGAAGCACCACGGGCGCAAGTGCCAACTCTGGCGGCACAAATGCAGCGGCGAGTCGCTCTATCATGACCCCCCGTGGCGGAGCACCTGCCACGATGACGTGCAGACACGTTCCAGCTCCATCGAGTGTCTGTCGCACGGCCGCGGCGCCACCAGTCCTGAATCCCGATGCTGTCCAGGTCTCGACGTTGATTGTGGAATCTCCAGCCTTGCCTACTGGCATTCCATCCAAATGCACACCAATCGATTCATTTGCGCTAGCCCAGTGTTCCAGCACAGTGCGTAGACGATCCTGCACACGCATTCGCATCGCCTGAGGACCCATCGTTCGAAGGTCCACATGCGGCGGCTCTAGCACATCTAGGGCCGGCAACACCCTGTCTAGGCCAGCAAGATCGAGTGCCCTCTGACACCAGAGCCTATATGCAGCGGGAGTGCCAAGGCTCGGCGCTGACGTAATCGATGCAACATCCTCACCACCAAGTCGCTGTGTATCGGCAATGACTCGAACGGCGTTGGCAATGCCTTCTCCACCCTGTTCCACAACGACAACACGTCTGCATCGCAGCAAGATTCTCGCTACGGCCGCCTCATCGACAGGCCAAGAAAGACCCAGATGCAGCACTGGGTGCTTCGTCGCGCGAGCATCTTCTTGAAGAACCAATTGAAGCAGTCCGTCCCCCGCCCCAACAGTGATAAATCCAATCGGCGCAACTTCGCCCGGGCTGGGCAACTCACGAAAGGTATTCAATTCCAGTCGTCGTCCCATACGAATTGGTGATTCGCTGCGGTCCCACCGCATCGCCCTGTGTCGACTGCCTTCTCGTCGGGGAGTGCTTGAGCCATGATTTGGACGAAGGTTCACAGACCCGCCTGATCGCAACGTATCGGCATCAATTGCAATGATGACTGGTCGCTTGGCAGCCCGGCTCATACGGAGCGATGGCTCGACTGCATCGCGAATACCACAAATGCAACCAGGTTCCAAAACTGTCACCCCAAGGCCAAGGACTGCCGATCGTTCAGCATGAGGGAGGTCCATGGCCACAACAATGCCCGCGCCCTGAGGAAGGGCTCGATTGAGCAATGCCGAGGCAAGATGCAATCCTCCACGGCCAAGCGCCAACACCACGTGCAACCCCCCTTCTGCACACGCAGCAAGGCCCATGGTTACAGCACGCTGAGCATCTGGTGCCATGGCCACTGCAAGCCGATGCATCCCAAGCACCTCACGTTCGACGGGGTCTGCCAACAATTCGGCGAGATCTCGACTGGTTTCACTCTGCGCCCAGGTAAGGCGAGCAACATGGCCTGTGCACTCCAGAGCACCTTTGACGAGCGCTTCGGGCGCGCGCAGTACCGCTGTGCCATCGTGCCGACCAAGCAAAGAAACTTCAGCGCCTTCTGTCACACGCCAACTCCAAGTGTCCCGTCGAGCAAACCAAGTAACGCCCTTGCAACACCATCGTCATCATTAGAGGCAACGATGCAATCTGCAACAGCTCGAACTCGGGCATCGGCATTTGCAACCGCGATGCCCAAGCCCACATGTTGAATCAGCTCTACATCATTGAGGCCATCTCCAATGGCCATGACCTGGGACGTGTCGTGCCCATTTGCGGCGCACCATCGCTGCACCATGGGCCACTTACCAGCGCGGGGCCCAAAGACCTCAAGCAAATGCACTGGAGCGTGGCCACGCTGAGGGTCGGTCACAGCCTCCCAATGCCAAATCCGCGCCTTGTCCCCGAGAGCCCCTTGCAAGGCGATCGCCGGCGATTCAAGGGCCTGTGCATCTCCAAGTGCTGCAATACGAAGCACGGCACCGTGGCCAGTGACCTCTTCGGACGAGGTGATCGGGTGGACAAGGTGACCGTGTTGGCCATGCCACCAGTGGGACACAGTGTGTAAATCGTGCGGCCCCAGATGCAGGTATTCAACGCCATCTGGATCTGGATCCACCAACACCAGTACACCTAGCCCATGGGCCACCAGCATTTGGGCCGCTGTGATGGCTGTGGCGTCAGCGAGGGCAACTCGATGGGTGGTTGTATTGGCTGGATGGGTTGTCAGCCTAGATCCACCAGCCGTGATGAGTGGCCCACTGAGCCCAGCCTCATCCAGCAATGCATGGCACTCACTCCAGGTTCGTCCAGTGGCAACAAGCACCGTGCATCCCGATGCTTGAACATGCTCGATTGCACGCCTATTAGCGATGGAAATGCTCCCAGAAGAGTCCACGAGTGTTCCATCGAGGTCGATCACGATGACGTGAGGGGGGGCCATACGGCGACGGTAGCAGGCCGCGAGACAGGCAGTCGCTTGCCTTGGAACCCTGTTGGCCGCTACCTTCAGAGATGATGCGGCCACCTGAACGAGCCGACAGAACCCTTGCCGAGTCCCTTCGCCCGCATCTCATTGAGGCTTGCGGCGGCAGACTTGGTGCGATTTCATGGTTCAGAGCCGATTGGCAACGAGGCGGTGCGGCAACTGGGCGCGCTACTTGGAAACTCGACGACGGCACAAAGCGCGACATCATCGTCAAAGTTCCAGTTGGGCCTCGTGAGTTGTTTTGGACGCGTCGACTGCAACACAAGAACGGCGAGCCATCTACGACAGTTGCGCACTTACTGGCATCAGGCCGAACACTTGGTCCATACGACCTTGCATGGATGGTCATTGAAGCGCTACCTGTAGGCCCACTTGGGCTGCACTGGCAAGACACGCACGTCTCGAGGGTTGCCCAAGCCGCAACGCGACTGCACAGTGAAACCACCGCCTTTGCCGTCGATAGAGCCCTCGTGGGAATTGAAGATTGGGCAGACACAATGCAGCGCGCAAAGAAGGCAATCCGAGATAACACGCTAGAGCAAGAAACGATTTGGCGTCGGCTGCATCGGCGTGTGAGCCGTGCGCTTGATGGCCTTGTTCAGCAGTGGCGAGAACGGCCACTTGAGCACTGGATCCATGGTGACTTGCATCTGGCAAACGCTTTGTGCCGATCAACTGACCCGAACGCTCCGGTCATTTTGATCGACCTTGCCGACGTTCGACCAGGCCACTGGGTCGAGGACGCGGTGTACCTAGAGCGGCAACTGTGGTCTCGATCGCACCGACTCTCATTGGCGCCGGTGAAGACCATGCGGGCGGCTCGTCGCGATGCAGGGCTAAGCCTCGCAGAATCTGATCATGTCTATGCTGATATTCGCCGGCTATTGATGGCCTCTACCGCCCCGGCCTATTTACGAACTGAAGGACACCCGCGGTACCTCAATGCCTGCCTTGAGCAGGCAACAGCAGCTGCAGATCGACTTTCATGCTGACTTGCACTCTTGGGTGGCGATTCCCAACTCCCCTTCAGGGGCAATTGGATGACTCGGCATCATGGTGAGCCCCCACACGCCCCAAGGCGTGCGAGGATGAGTACAATGGCCCATTCCCCAAGGCGTACACCCGCCAAGGGCTGCCCCTGCCTCATATTGACCTGCCCTCCATCGAGCACTCACCCATGACTGACACGTCAGATCGCAAGCGTCTTGAGTCCGAAGTCCACCAAACGGACCTCAAGGAAGACCGCATCAATGAGGACTTCGTCGAGAGCCTCAAACGCTATGGGCCGTGGGTGCTCATCGCAGTCTTGGGCGTCATCTCGGTTCGGCTTTGGATGCCGCGCAGTGCAAATGCTGAAATAGCCACACGAGACCAGGCGTGGGTAGATTTACTTACGACCACCGAGCCAGCCTCGCTAAACGATATTGCTATTAGCTGGGATGGCATCGACGCTGTAAGCCCATTGGCCAGACTCAAGGCTGGGCAAACATTACTCAACCGCATTTCATCGACACCGGACATGCCTGCTGACGAACGCGCTACTGCTCTTGACGATGCCAGCGGCCAATTTGAAACTGTCATGACGATGGATGACGGCAGTCGTGCCAGTACGGTCATCGCTGTGACAGCGCTCAATGGACTAGCGGCTATTGCAGAGAGCCGAGGCGACGCTGAATCTGCCCGCGATCTATACACCCGGTCAGCCAAGCGGGCCCAGGGATGGCTTGAACCACTTGCAGCCCAAGCTAACGCTCGAGCTGCAACGGCCGATGTTGCGTCGTTACCAACGCAACGCCCAAAGGCAGCGCCAGCACCTACTGGTACGGGACAATTCCAATTACCCCCAGGGCTGATTCCTCTTGGCCCAGGCGAAGTACCGCCTAGTGGCCCAATTCCTCCAGCGCCGCCAGTGGACCCTGCCACGCCCGCGCCAACGCCTACGTCGGGTCCTTGACACACGACTCGGCCGGCAACGGAGCCCCGCGGGACGAAGCCGCTGCGCCTGAGCCGCGCGTTGAGCAAAGCACTGAAACCCCGCTTGAGCAAGATGCTGATGGCCCTCAGCAGGCCACATGGCGCGTTGGCCGAGCTCGGAATGTGCGCCTTGATCGCTGGCTGGGCGCACGTGTGCCTTGGATGAGCCGAACAGCCTTGCAACGGCTGATCCAAGAGACGGCAGTTACGGTCAATGGACGCACGCCCAAGGCATCAACACGATTGAATCCCGGCGACGAAGTGACCATAGTGCTTCCGCCACCGCCGGTTCGCACATTGCCCGCTCAGGAAATCCCACTGGACATCTTGTTCGAAGATGAGCACTTGCTCATCGTGAACAAACAGACTGACCTTATTGTGCACCCGGCCCGTAGTCACCAGTCAGGCACCTTAATCAACGGATTGGCGTGGCACTTTCAGCAGGCGGGTGATGGGGCTCTCAGTAGCGTAGGTGAGGAACACGCACGGCCAGGTGTGGTGCATCGACTCGATCGATTTACAAGTGGCGTCATGGTGGTTGCAAAACATGACACTGCGCATTGGCGCCTTGGGCGCCAGTTTGAGGAACGTCGCACACGGAAGCGATACCTAGCCTTGGTGCATGGTGATGTTGAGCCCCTCGCAGATGTCATCGACCTACCGCTGGGCAAACACCCCACCATTCGCGAGCGGCAGGCCGTGCGATGGGATGACACTGGCAAAGCAGCCGTCACGCTCTACCGTGTTCGTGAACGATACGGTGATTTCACGCTTGTTGAATTGGAATTACGTACTGGCCGAACACATCAGATACGTGTGCATCTGGCCCATCTGGGCTGGCCTATCGCAGGCGATGACATGTATGGCGGCCGACATCTACATGTTCGCGACGTCCTGCCCGCAGGTTCAGGCGGTGACCGTTTACAGGTGATTCTCAACAGACAGGCGCTGCATGCGACGTTATTGGGCTTCACGCATCCAATGACGAACGAACCCGTTGAGTTCATCGCCCCAATGCCAGGGGACCTTGCTGATCTCATTGGGCTCCTGCGCCATCGGGGCCCATGTGATTGCCCAAAGGTAGCTGGGGCTGAACTCGACCTCGATGCCGCGATCTGACTCAGGGGGAAGCCTCGGGCCACCTTGCCCAATCCAATAGGGCGGAATTTCGACCCTGGTCCAAGACGGACTCAGCGAAGTTTCAGGAGCACCAAGGCGGCCACAGCGAGCATGACCCCGATGATCCAGAAGCGAACCACGACCTGATTCTCTCGCCAGCCTGCCATATGGAAGTGGTGGTGAATAGGCGCACATTTAAAGAGCCGCCGCCCGCCGGTCAACTTGTAGCAGCCCACCTGTAACACCACACTTGCGATTTCAAGAAAGAACACGCCACCGATAATGACCAAGAGCACTTCTTGGCGAATGGCACAAGCAATCATGGCGAGCAAACCACCAAGTGGAAGCGAACCGGTGTCACCCATATACACGCTCGCTGGCTGACAGTTAAACCAAAGAAACCCCAAACACGCCCCCGCCATGGCACCAGTTACCACCATGAGCTCCAACGCCCCGTCCACATATGGAAACAGCATGTACTGTGCCCGCTCGGGCGACCCGGCGATATAACACAGCAGCATCAGGGCAAGGGAAGCAATCAACATCGTTCCAGGGGCAAGCCCATCGAGCCCATCTGTAATGTTCACTGCATTGCTCGTTGCGGCAATGAGCACCATGACCGACGCAACGAATGCGCCAAAGCCCAGCACAATCACATCGGGCTCAAGCACAAGCCCTTCCTGAAACGGGACATATGTACGCTGGAATGGCAGCACTAACGATCGTGCCGCTTCGTTATCGCCCGACAATCGCCACAGAAACAAAGCCGCGACGAGACCAATGCCAAGCTGAAACAGCAACTTCTCCCAAGCTTTCAGGCCATCGCGTGATCCCGGTGCGCGGCGAGCAGTTGTGAGTTTCAGCCAATCATCCCAGCCCCCTACCACCCCAAGCCACACCACCACCAAAAGCGCCAGATGCATATACCGGTTGGTCAGATCACCCAACAGCAAGACGCTACAGATGATGCCGCCGATGATAAGCACGCCACCCATCGTGGGCGTCGCCGCCTTGGAAGCCATCAGTTGATCGAGTTCCTCGCGTCCGAAATTAGGCACGTCGCCGATTTTTCGAACCCGGAGCCAGTGAATGACGGGTTTGCCAAGAAACAACACAAACAACCATGCACAAATCGCCGCCGCAAAGGCGCGAAACTCAATTTGATACAGCACCTGCATCAGTGAATACACACCAAGTTCGTCTAGCCAGGCGTCGCTTGATTGGAGCAGGTGATACAGCATCTGTTATTCGCTCATCGTCCGCCGAAGCTCAAGAACTTTTGATTCGGCGCAAAGCGCCTCGATAACCCGTTCTAGCTGAAACGACCTTGAGCCCTTGACGAGCACAACTCGCCCCTTGCCAGCGATGCTCGAAGCAACTTCTTGAACTGCATCATCGCCAAGTTCCCCGGCAAAAAACGCATGCGGGGGGTACGCCTCTCGCACATGGGCAAAGGCATCGCCCACAAGCACAAGCGATTTCAGGGACATACGGCTTGCAAACTCGCTCACCACCTTGCCCAGCTGGCGATGAGCGTCGACAGACTCCACCCCGAGTTCAAGCATCGCCCCAAGCACGATCGCCACTGATCGGCCCTTGGAAAGATCTCCCAAGGCCTCAAGCGCTGCTGCTGCGGAGGCCGGGTTACTGTTCCAGGTGTCATCGACCAGCGTCATGCTGCAGGTGTCCAAGACACTAAAACGCCCCGGCGTGATCGATGCCTGCTCAATGCCTTGTCGAATTGCATTGTCACAACACCCCACCGCTTGAGCGGCACACACGGCAGCTGCGACATTCATGGCACCGTGGCGACCAGGGAGCGGCGAGGGCCATGCCTTGCCCGATACGTCAACGTGCATCTTGCTGCCCACGGTGTACCTCGAGCTGACCACATGGTCGGCATCGGGATGAACGCCAAAGGTTTCCACCCGAGCATCGGTCAATGGAGTGGGCAACCCCTGATGCGCCAGCAACACCAATTCGGAGGTTGAAGCAGCAAGGGCATACTTCTCGCGCCGCACGGCATCCACTGATCCAAGGCCTTCCAGATGCCCCTGCCCAATGCAGGTAATGATGGACACATGTGGCTGCAACAGTTGTGCCAGCGGGGCAATTTCACCAGGACCACTCGTGCCCACTTCCGCAATAAGCATGTGATCCTCAGGCCGAGCTCCTAGCACAGTCAATGGGACGCCTATGTCGTTATTGAACGATCGTGGCGAGGCGAAGCCGCCCTTCCCCGCACGAGCCATGGCGTGCAGCAAATCCTTGGTCGTCGTCTTTCCGGCTGTGCCCGTGATTCCAATGACTTGAAGATTGGACAGCACACCGCGCCACCCACAGGCCAAAGCATGTAATGCAACTCGAGTATCAGCGACCTCAAGTTGTGCAATGGTTGTAGGCAGATCAACAGGATGCTCCACCAGCACTGCCACTGCACCCGCTTGAACGGCTGCAGCGACATGGTCGTGCC
This sequence comes from Phycisphaerales bacterium, assembly GCA_014238965.1. Taxonomy (GTDB): domain Bacteria; phylum Planctomycetota; class Phycisphaerae; order Phycisphaerales; family SM1A02; genus JABAAC01. The sequence continues at coordinate 23,611 of JABAAC010000205.1, forward strand.
CATCGTGCACACGGCCGCCAAGAGCGATGTACAACCCCCCAGGACAAGGTGTCCGAGTGTCATGAAAAACACCCGTCAAAGGCACATCGATCTGGGCCGTGCATCGTGCCCCGCAATACGCTGCGGCCTCTGACACTGTCAAAAATGAATTGCTCATGCCCCCTCCATCGCAATTGCGGCTTGGGCAACTGCCATATCGTCAAATGGCGTTGTTACAGCCCCCATAACTTGCACGCGCTCATGCCCTTTGCCCGCAATAACAACTACATCATTTGCCCTGGCCTCTGCAATCGCGATGTGAATAGCAGTTGCCCTGTCCACTTCCCGATGCACTTGCGACTGATCGCTTGGATCAAAACCACTCCAAACATCTTCGATAATGGCAACGGGGTCCTCTGTGCGAGGATTGTCAGAAGTCACCCATACAACATCGGCCAATCGTCCGGCAACTGCGGCCATTCGAGTGCGCTTACTTCGATCGCGATCGCCGCCACATCCAAACACGACAATCAGGCGACCACCTTCAACCACAAGCTCACGGACAGACGCAAGCATGGCAGCCAACGCCCCATCGGTGTGCGCAAAATCAACGAACACCGCGGCGCCGCCTCCGGGCACCCGCTGAAGCCGACCGCGGGGAGTTGGGGCACTGGCAAGTGAAGCCACAACGCTCTCAAAGGCACAGCCCATTGCACAACTGGCTGTCACAACTTGGAGTGCATTCATTGCATTGTGCGCACCTATCAATGGAAGGTCGGTTTCGGCGGTACCCCATGGTGTCCTAAACACCAGCTGTTGCCCATTCAGGGAAGCCCTTTGAATATCAACTTGGGCATCTCCTTGATCGCCACAGGTGAGTACCGATCCAGAAAGATGCGATGTCATGGCCGCACCAAATGCATCGTTGATGTTGACGATTTTTGGCACTTCTGAAGGCAACGACGCAATCCACTCTTGCTTAATGGCGCCGTACGTCTGCATATCTCCGTGCAGATCTAAATGATCACCGCTCAGATTGGTAAAGACCCCCACAGACACCTGTGTGCCAATGAGTCGGCCTGTTGAGATGCCCTGCGAACTGGCCTCCATTGAGACATGCGTACACAGGTTTGTTCGCATCTTTGAGAGCAATCGCGCTAGCGTGCATGCTGTTGGCGTGGTCAACGAAGCGACTTTGATGTCAACACCATCACATGTATCAATGCCACCAACGAGCCCACAATGATGCCCTGTAGCTTCAGCAACATGTCGCAATAACACCGCGCAGGTCGACTTCCCGTTCGTGCCAGTGATCCCAACCACAGTCATATTGCCCGAAGGATCACCATGAACATCATGAGCGAGTTGGGCACCCACAGGAAGTGGATGGGCTGTCGAAACTACCGCGCCTTCTACCTGCGATGCCGTTGCTGGATCAGTGAGAATCGCCAATGCACCCGCAGACCGCGCTGCATCGATGAAGTTGCGGCCATCAAATGATGCACCAGTACGGGCGATAAAGACCGCTCCGGGCGTGACCTGGCGGGAATCCTCCACGACGTCTGAGGGCCGAAGGCGCTCTGCGCCTCCATGGAAGATTGCCGGCGCATGGTGCAGCAAGGCCCCGAGTGTCTGTCCATGCCCAGTTGCACATGCATTCACTGTGTCCACCGATACATCAGGCAGAAGGACCTCTCTATGGAAGAATCAACATGGCGTCGCCGTAGGAGTAGAAGCGATACCGCTCCTCAATGGCCGTTGCGTAGAGCGCATGAAGTCGATCCATACCCACGAGCGCTCCGACCAATGCGAGCAGCGTAGACCGAGGCAGATGAAAATTAGTCAACAACCCATCGACTCGTCGCCAGCGATGCCCTGGCGCAATGAGAAGATCTGTGGTACCTGAGACCCCTCCCCCTGGAAGTGGCTCTGGAAGCGACTCAAGGACACGAGTTGTGGTTGTACCCAGTGCGATCAATCGGCCCCCAGCAGCAGGACCTTGCCGCAACTGTGCCATGGCAGCCTCGCCAACATGAAACTGCTCGGAATGCATGGCATGGTCCTCTAGATGGAGCGATTCAACTCCCCGGAAGGTGCCCTCGCCCACATCAAGAGTGACTGTTGCAGTCTCGATGCCTGCAATGCCAAGTTGGTTATCAATCGCTGGTGTCAGATGAAGACCCGCCGTAGGCGCAGCCACCGATCCGCCTCCATCACTGTTGGCAAAGCAAGTCTGATACCACTGCCGATCTTCTGCATCGGCAACCGATTCACCTCGATCGCGACGAGCCTTGAGAATGTATGGAGGAATCGGCGTGAGGCCGCAATCTTGAAGCAACGCCGAAGCCGAACCCGGGGATGAAGGCTCAACGATCCAACCTCGGCCATCGGGCTCAATCAACGTAATCCACAAAGAGGAAGAGAGCCATACGCGCTCACCTGCCTGCAAGCGACCGCCTGCCTTGAGAAGCACGCGCCATCGCTGCTGTGCGACAGTCGATAGAAAGATCCCCTCGACACGGCCGCCACCACGGTTCGAACCCTCAAGTGTGTCTCGCCGCCCCTCTAGTCGAGCTGCCAGTACCCCAGTGCCATTGCGCACAAACAGGTCACCTGCATGCAGCAGGTCCGGCAATGCAGATACGGTTTGATGCGAGATACTGCCTTGAGACAGATGAACCACCATCAATCTTGCAGTATCTGGAGGTGAAGCCGGCCGGGTTGCAATGCGATCCGGAGGCAGGTCGTAATCCAACTCGCTTGTCAGCACGTGCCAGCCTCGAGCTCCAAAGTCACCCCGGGCGGAAGCCATGCAGCCATTTCCACAGGCATCCGACGTATGCGCCGACGCAGGGACTTGGCAACGGCATACCGAAGTGCATCATCTCGCCTTGCGAGCACCCGACTCGTCACATTGAAACCGCGTTCCTTCATTTCGCGAAGCGACCAGTCCCAAGCACGTTTCTCTTCGAGGCAGCGAGGTTTAATTGTCGACAAGCCAATGGCGTGGTGACCCACCTCATGCAAGAACACGGCACATGACATGGGGCCTCGTGGATACGGCGACTCAATCATTCGGCTACGCGTGCCATCTGCCCACACCGTTTCCCATGCAACGCCGCTCGTTGAAGTTCGCCACTTACGAACCTTCAGCCCCCAAGTCGCTTTCATTTCCTCGACAAGAGCGTCATAGCGATCTTGGATTGCATGGCGCCTTGGCGGCTTGCTTGGTTGTGCCAAGAGTGACCGACCAGTTGGCCCAGCGGTCTTTCTTCGCAGCCTAAGCACGTCCCACAATGGAAGGCCCCACCTCATTTTGGCACATCCACTGAAACAGGGGCTTTGAATCGTCGCCCATTTGCCCACGTGTCAAACGACAGAACTCGACCACCCACCGCTTGGACTTCCAACAGCTGCACCGATCCGTTTCCCAGACCAAGGATGCCCTCGGGCGAAAGGGTCCCAGGAGGCCAATGGACCCCCTCGGGCGACGGCCCAGCTTGCAATACACGCAATTCGACGCCGTCCACGAGGAGCCGACAACCTGGCCATGGGCTCAGTCCATTGATGCAGTTGCGCTGCGTGACGCAATCACCCTCGAGATCCAGCACCGCATCACTCCGAGCCAATCGAGGAGCAAGGGTGACCAACTTTGGATCCTGCAGTTGGCCCTTGGAACCACTGTGTGGGTGGGCCTCCAATACTCGCTCCACGGCATCAGGCCCAAGTTCTGCCAATACGTCGTGAAGTCGACCAGTGGTATCCGTGGGCGTAATGGGCTGCACAATCTGATCCAACACGAGGCCGCCATCCATCACTTGGTCGAGCGTAATAACACTTACGCCAGTCTCTACATCCCCCGCCATAATCGCATGGTGTATCGGTGCTGCTCCACGCCATCGGGGCAACAATGATGCGTGCAAGTTGATTGCAAAGCGATCCTCTAAGAGGGCGGAGGACAATTTCTGTCCAAATGCAATGACGACCCATGCGTCCGCTTCAATGGCCCGAAACCGATCCACACATGCGGTTTCATTGACATCAGCGCACCGCTCCAGTGTCAGCCCGAGCCTTATGGCCTCCTCGCTGACAGGCGTTGGCCGCAACGTGCGCCGACGACCAGCTGGTCTATCAGGCTGACTCACCACGCACCGCACGTCGCATATGGAATGCAGGCGCGTCAGCGTTGGCAATCCAAATGCGCCTGAACCAAAAAAGACAATTCGCATGTCAGTCCTTGCCCCGAACCAGATCGCGTAGTGCACGCCGGCTCCGCAAGCGATCCATGGTGGACATTCGATCGATGATCAACCGTCCATCGAGATGATCATGCTCATGCTGCCACACCCGAGCCATGTGATCACTTGAAACCGCCTCAATCGCGTTTCCCTCCAAATCCAACCCCCGAATATGCACGCCAATGGCGCGACGTACGCTGACATCAAGACCAGGCAGGCTCAAGCAGCCCTCAATTCCCGATTCGATCGTTTCATCAACAATCGTAAGTTGGGGATTTATCCACACAACACTGGCGGTTTCATCGGCGGGGTCTATGGTCACAAACAGTCGCTTCAGCACACCCACCTGCGGGGCCGCAAGGCCCGCGCCGTTGGCCTCAAACATGAGATCCACCATGCGAGTGGCCAATGGACCGATAGAGGCATCATCGGCCTCCACAGGCTGGGCCACCTGGCTGAGCACGTGGGCCGGGTACAGCAGGATTTCCCTGTCGTTGACGTTCACTTTCCTATCGTAGTCGCCGGGGCCTTGCCTGCTATCGACTGGGGCGAGTACCGTATAGGGTCTGGCCTGTCTGGCCTCCCCACAGAATGAGCGAATAGGCAGATACACCCCTTGGCCCTCTTCCCGAAAAAAAAACCCGACGAGTCCGGTGATGATGCATTCACACCCGAGCCAGACAAAGCTCGCAAGTGGTTCGAGCACGCCGGGACCATGATGGACTCGGGCCAGAGCCAAACCGCCATCATCTACTACGCCACGGGAATAGCACTTGATCCTGGCTGCATGGAGGGACACAGCGGCATGCTTCAGGCAGCGCTGCGGCACCGTCAGGCAGATGGCAAACGGCTCCGAAAAGGCGATTTAAAGAATCTTGGTGGGCATGAAGACATGATCGCCTTTGCTGAAGCTGAAGCCCTTTGGATGAGCGATCTTGAAAACGGCGCATTAGCAATCAAAGCCCTCCAAACTGCTGCCGTTGCCGAACAACCTGAAGTGGGTATCTTTCTCGCGCCACATGTGTTGGGCATCGTGACTCACTGGAAGAAAACCGGCAAAGCGCCCCTTGTGGCAGTCAAGGATGCATGCTCGGCAGTGGGCGCCTGGGACGAGGCACTCAAGGCCGGGCAACTCGCTATTGAGCACGATCCATCGGACGCGGCGCTTGACGCTTCAATCAAAGATCTCTCCGCACAACGGGCCATGTCCCAAGGCGGCTACGAAGATGCTGCGGGCACTGAAGGTGGCTTCCGGGCGTTTGTCAAAGACATGGACAAACAGCGAGAGTTAGAAGAAGACGAGTCTATTGCAGGTGTCGGCGGTGGCTCGGACCGTGTTCTTGCACGAGCCAAGGCCGCCTTCAAAGAGTCGCCGGATGTGCCTGAAAACGTCAATCGACTCGCCACATTGCTGCGTCGTCAGGGCGACGAGCGATCGCTCAAACAGGCCGAGGAAGTCTTCATGCAAGGCTTCGGAACAACGAACGAATACCGGTTCAGAATGTCTGCCGGCGATATTCGAATTCAGCGGTTTCGACAACGAATGCGGCGACTTGCTGAAAAAGGCGATGAGACAAAAGCCGCTGAACTTGAGTCACAACTTCTCGACTTTGAGGCAAAAGAATACGCCGAGCGTGCAGAACGCTACCCAACCGATCGAAACGTTCGCTTCCATCTGGGTGAAGTCGCTCGCAGGCGAGGCGATACGGAAACGGCGATGGGTTGCTTTCAAAAAGCCAAGGATGAGCCGCGGCTGCGTAGCCGAGCTGGCCATCGCCTAGGGCTGTGCTTTGCAGTGGAAGGCTGGCATTCCGAGGCCATTGCTGAGTTTCGAGAAGTACTGTCTCACATCGACGCCACTGAAGCGGCGCTTGAACTTGAAGTCCGGTACGACCTGATGCTTGCGCTCATCGAAGCTGCCCGTCTTGACTCGTCTGAGGAACGGGCCCGTGAAGCGCTGGATATTTGTTCTGGAATCGCCCGCAAGGACATCACCTACAAAGACATCCGCGATCGTCGCCGTGAGATTGATGAATTGGTGCGTTCGCTGTGACACGGGTCGTCGCCGTCATTCCTGGCCGACTCGAATCCACTCGCTTTCCTGGCAAAATGCTCGCCGATGAAACGGGCACTCCACTGATTATTCACTGCGCATTGAATGCAGCGCGTGCTTCCTCGATTGACCATGTGTGCATCGCTAGCGACAGCGAGGCCATCGCCGCTGCTGCAAACGCCGCAAACATCGACCATCACATGACTGCGTCACACCATGTCAATGGCACGTCCAGAATTGCGGAGATCGTGCCGAGACTCGATGCCGACATCATTGTCAATGTGCAAGGTGACGAGCCGGACCTCCCACCGGAGGTCATCGATGCAGCTGTTGCGGCACTCCAGAGAGACTCGTCTGTTGGCATAGCAACGGCAGCCTCACCCATTGATAAGCCCTCGCAACTGGCGGACCCATCGATCGTCAAGGTTGTGCTCGATACATCGCAGCAGGCAATCTACTTTTCGCGTGCGGCCATTCCGTTCGATCGCAACGCCTGCGGAGCTACGCATCTGCGTCATGTGGGGTTGTATGTGTACCGACCAAAGGCTTTACTTGACTACGTTCAACTCGAACCAGGACCACTTGAAAAGGCCGAGTGCCTCGAACAATTACGACTCCTAGAACATCGGCGCCACATCGCCGTGGCGGTTGTCGATGCACCAGATGAAGGCATTGACACTCCACAGCA
>JABAAC010000082.1 GCA_014238965.1 Phycisphaerales bacterium
GGGAAGCAACGAAAGCAGTTCCGACTTTGATCTGAATGGCACTGTAGATGTTTCAGATCTGAGCACATTGCTCGATGCATGGGGCCCCTGCCCGTAACCCCCACGCACACCCACACCAGCAGGCATATCAATGCACATCAAAGTCTAGGTCATCCACCGTGGTGGATGTAGACGCCGCTTCTAGGCAATGGAACGCGATGTTGTTGTTTAGTTGTTGACCAGTTGCAGAGGGCTAACTACTTCGCCTCGAACTCAGCCACCGCTATGTCGTCAGGCAGCTGACGATAGAACCACACCCAGCCGTGGCTTGAATGCTCGTACTCTTCATACTGTTGGCTCTCATCCCAGATCGCGTCGATCGCAGCATCAAGCTCTTCCATGCGGGCCTTCTGCTCGGGAGTCAGTGGTTCGCTGGCATTCCACAGCGGCATGGCCTCATCGCTGAGTTTGCTCCGCTTCGCTTCAAGAGCATCCTTCGCCTTGATTTGCTCGGGCGTCAACGTTTTGATCTTCTTGTAGGCTGACCCAAAGTCACCCACCAGCAGATCATGCATGCCGTCGCCATCCCAATCGACCACGTGCACTTTGCATCGTGATGCGTTGCGCACCGGCACTTCCAGCTTGGCGAACATTTCACCGCGGTCCATGTCTGGAATCAGCATGACCGGGGGATCAAGGATTGGCTTGTTGTCGGCGCCGGAATTGTGGCAATACCGTATCCCACCATATTCGCCGCCATAAATAACATCGCTCACACCATCGCCGTCCCAGTCCGCCCAGTGAATATTCGAACCGCCATCCGACCACCCGCCAATGGCGCTGCCGGTGGAATCTACGAGAGCGGTGCAATGGGAGGACCATATGGGTGTACTGCGCGTACCGATGTTCTCAATGACAAACGCACCGTTGAGTCGCGAGCCAATCCACAAGTCAAGATCGCCGTCGGCGTCCATATCGTGCAACTCGGCAGTCGTAGAGTGAATATTCTGAGTTTTCTTGCCCGCCTTTTCCCAAAACCGCTCGGCAAGTGGCTCCCATGGCAGCAGGACGTTGCCATCCTTGTTCATAAGGCGCGTGGCCGCGCCGTAGGTGCCATCACCGGCGCCCTTCCACCAATACATGTCGCCGGGATACGAAGCGCTCAACACATCGTCAATCCCATCGTTGTCGTAGTCAATGAACTGCGGTACGAAACTCACACAACAGGTGATGGGCACGCAGGCGGTTTCGCCACCGCCTTGCATGTAGGCCCAGTCCTTGAACAAGGGCTTGGTATCTGTCCCGTAATTGTGATAGATGCGAAGTCGACCATTGCTCCAAGCATGACCCGGGCTGCCTTGCTCGTGCACCTCACCTTTGAATGAACCGCTGCCAAACTCCCCCACCAGCAGATCACGCGTGCCGTCGCCGTCGAAGTCATAGACGTACGGGGCAGCATGACCAGTGGTCACGTCGATAGGTTTGCCATGGGCTTCAATGCGCACTGGTGTGGCGAATTGCGGCCCGGAAAGAATGATGACGGTCAGCAAGATAGGCATTAGAGTGATCCTTCGAGCAAGTGAACTCGACTGCCAAGACTACCAACTGGTTCTATTACACTGAATAAGAACTCATCTAGGAGGCGATGGAATGCTTGTTTTCGTGCTCTTTGCCGCTTTGGCAGGGCCTGCACCTCATCCCAAGATGCAGGACGAAGAAACACCAGCACCCCCACCCGCTGCAAGCAACGTTGCCGTGGATGGCGTCGCCTTGATCCCAGAATCTAAACGTCGCCTTCGCCAAGCGCACTTCACCAAGGAGACGCTTGTGATCGCTCCAAATGGAAAGCCCATTCGCATTGTTGCACAAGCTGGGGTTCCAGATCTGGCCGTCCTCCGAGCGCGAAATCTACTGCGGTTCTTTCTGACCGATGTGCCCAACTCGCAATACGGAAGAGACAAAGCCCCTGTTGCCAACGCCATGGCCAACAACCGTGCCATGCTGATGATGCCTGAAGGTGAACATCGCGAAGGGCGTGAGCCACGCATCGAAGCCCAGCCGCTGTACGAAGATGAAACTCCTGTGGATGGCTCACGCTGGTATGTGCTCAATGACTGGGAACACCGCGATGCAGCCTTCGAAGAGATCTTTCATCTAGTCCACGACGCAGGCATAGGCGGGCATCAAGCCGGCGCCCTACCCCGTTACCAGCAGGAACTCGACGCCGAAGCGAGGGCGGCCATTGCCGAGGGCCGTTGGGGCATTCCCATCGATCCGCATGTAGGCGACTGGATTGAAGAACTGGAAGCCGAGAATTCGCTGGCGCAGGAGTACATCGCCAGCGTGATCGATACGTACTACGGCCTCTGGGCCGCATTCGACGAAGCACCAGGCGGCATGTGGGGCATCTACTGCGCCAAGACCCGTGACGAACTGACCACCAAGGACCCACGCGGGAAGGCGCTGCTTGAGGCCTTCCTGCCGAAGATGATGCATGGCTACGAAGCACTCATCGACCCGAACTTCGAGGGCACCTTCTCACTGACGTTCGACACGGAACACCCGTACACACACAAGTCCAGGTACTACGTGGACGCCACGCTGACGGGCTCAAAGGACAGTTCGATCACTGGCAATGCCGAAGACAATGTGCTCCGCGGCAATCATGGGAACAACGCGCTGCACGGGGGCCAAGGACACGACGTTGCAGTCTTCAGTGGCCCCGCCACCCAATACATCATTCGACCAGACGAATCTTTCGTAACCGTGCGTGACAGCATTCAGGGCCGCGATGGCAACGACACGCTCACCTCGATTGAAGTACTGCGCTTCGCTGACGGAGACGTCGCCGCACCAGCGAACTAGCAGCTGTTGCCGTACTGCGCCAGAACCATCAATAGATCCCCGACGTTGTAGTCGGTACCCCAGCCAGCGATGACCTCCAGCACATCTTCGACACTCACTAGACCGTCACCGCTGAAGTCACCTGGGCAGGGTAGAGCCGAGTCAATGAAGATGCCCGCAGCATTGGGCCCGCCCAGCAGAGCAACGTCCTCGGCGCACAGCACACGATCAACAACGGCGGTCGCGGCGCAATGCACGATGGACACGTCGAAGTCGGGGCCATCGTCCGTAAGCAACCAGATGGGCAAGCCGGAACCATTCGCGTACAACCAGTCGACTCCGTTGGCCAACAGCTCAACGCGTTCGCCGTCCACATAGAGTGCATTTTCCATACCGGCGTAATTGACTGCATGCACCAAGCGGAACCACTGGCCCAGTGGCCAGTGCCCCTGGCCAACGTCGCCGATCCCGTTCACATTGAAGCCGCCGTCTCTGCAGTCAAGGAAAAGCTCGCCGTCGTTTGCATTGTCGGCATTGCCCTGCCAGAGACACTGCATGGCGTCATCTTGATCAAGCGCAAGATACAGGTCCCACACGAATGTGAATTGGCCCACGTCGCAACACCCCATGCCCCCATTGCCGGGATGATCCAGATACAACTCCAGCCCCTTGTGGTTGCCAAAGACATTGTCCATTCTGATGACCTGCGCCTGCTGGCCACCGATGTGGGGCAGCGAAAGCCCATTGGTTTCGATCAGGTCCCAGTCGACACCATGTGTAATGCCACGCTGAGTCAGGCTCGACGTTCCGTGATCGTTGGCAAAGGCCACGTCATCTGCGGGCTGGGCATCATTGAATCGCCACTCGTCAATCCGCGTGGGGAAAATGCCTCCAGCTCGCGCGCTACCCAGATCGGCGATGTCCGCCGAGCCCATCATGTCATCCACCAGAGCAATGGCGCTGCAGGCCACCGGACCGGTCTCGGAAGCAGGTCCGTTATCTGTCAGGAACCACGTAGCCAGCTGAGTCCCACCACCCCACCACCAATCGGGTGCATTGACGTCGTTGTCGCCAACTACCTCAACGCCGTCGATGAATATGGCCGCTTCGCCGCTCGAGTGATCCGCTCGCATGGCAAAGCGGAACCACTGGCCTTGCGGCCAAACACTCTCACCAACGTGCCCTGTGCCATTGACGTAAAAGCCACCCGTATCACAGTTCAGAAAGATCTCGCCCTGATTTGAATTGGTGTCATTGCCCTGCATCAACGCCACTAGACCGCTCTGGCCCGATGCAACGTACAGATCCATGATCAATGTCCAACGATTGATGTCGCCGCCGACACCTGGTGCCTGCAGTTCCGCGCGGAGTCCTCGATTGGCTCCATAGACCGTGTTCATCTGGACATAACGGCCCGGTTCGCCGTTGATGTGCGGCACGTTGATGCCGGTGTCCTGAACGGACCAGTCCGCACCTTGGAACATGCCCGTGGGCACCAACACCGACAGCCCGCGAGCCGACACAAACTCGACATCATCCATGGGATCAGCGTCAATGAAGCGCCACTCGTCGGTCCAGTCGGTTGGGTAGGCACGGCTGGTCGTAAAGGTCCAAACATTGCCCTGCGTAACTTGGCCATCGCGATGCGCATCGGCCCGCCAGTACACAAGCGTCTGGGGCTCGAGCGTGTCCAACTGCAGCAAAGGCTCCGTCACCGTAGCGAGCAGATCATCGTCTAGGTCAGGGTCGTACCCGACGTACACATCCCAAGCGTCCGCACCCTTGCAGTCGCTCCACTGCAGTAGCGCGTCACGCGGCGCACCAACCTGCCCGTCCGCGGGTACCGGCGCGTCGTCGCCCCAGTCTGACGAACCAGTCTGGAAAGCCAACGGGATCGACCAGTCGCTCCACTGAAGGCCGTCGTCCCTATGCCGAACCCGCCAGTACAGCGTGCTGCAACCGGGCACCGACTGCCGCAAGGTCACGCGGCTGATTACGGGATCCGTGACAAGGTTCTGGGAGTACCAGTAATCCCCATTCGTGGGCCGGTACCAGTTCTCCTTGTTCTTGAGCTCATCAACCACAGGAGCAGACCAGTCCGTGGCATTGGCGGACACTTGCCAGTGACTTGCCATCGGACCGTCGCCGTCCATGTCCTGAAAGCCGGTGCTCTCCAACATGACGCCCCAGCCTGGCAACGGATCATCATTTGGATTTGGCGACAAACCCTGGGGGGTGTACGGCTGATCATTGAAGCGACGAATCACGATTTCGTCGACGACTTCATTGTCACGATCAATGATGTCGTTGCCACGGCTGACCCTTCGAAGTCGAAGCGTTGGATTGCTGCCGGCCGTCGACGTGAAGACGCAGAAGCCCCAATCCACGCGGCTGACGGTGAAGTCCTCATAATCGTTGTTGGGGTAATAGCCCCAGTAGTCAATGGAGCCCATTGCCGTGGCAGCGTTGACCATGAGGTGTCGATGATCACGACGCTGCCCACGGGAGTAGCCGTGAGTGTGCCCAAAGACGTGTACGGACGGCTTGCCAGTCTCGCTGCTCCATTGTTCGAGCAGTTCAACGACTGCCGTTGTAAAGCCCGACTCGCCCGGTGTCCATTGTTCGGATTCGTGCGGATGATGCAATTGGGCGATCACAAAATCAATCGACTCCCAACCCGCTGCCTCGTCGAGTTCGCCCTGCAGCCATGCGGTCTGTGTGGCGCCGCCGATGTTGGAATCGAGCGTCAGGACACGAACGTTGCCGTAGTCGGTGGTGTACCAACGCTCGGTGCCGTGCGCATCGGGCAGATCAAAATACTCGTAGTACAGCGAGGCATTGCCTTCGTGATTGCCAAGCGCCGGCAGAATTGGCACATGCTTGAGCAGATCGTCGGCTTGTCCGAAGAAGTGGTCTGTCCAGTGGGAATGGTTGCTGCCGGTGCTGACCAGATCGCCGGGCACGATGAGAAAGCCCACAGACTGATCCAGCTCAAGCCCGCCACTGTCTTGTTCCATGAATGGAATCATGCCCAAGTCCACAATGTCTTGCAGCACGGTGCCGTAGCCGCCGTATTGCGCATCGCTGAACGCAAGAAAGTTGAACGATGACTCATCGCCCGACTCAGGTGCCGTCGTAAAGGTGTGCGTTTGCCCGATGGTCGACTCGGTCACCGCGCGGTACCAATACCGCGTGCCACCTTGCAAGCTGGCAACCTCCACATGATGAATGCGCGTGCCCGCACTGGAAGACTGGGCCGTACCAAATGCCGTCTGCCCGAGATCGGGGGTCAGGCCCCACTCGACCATGGACAGTTGATCGCTCTGCGTTTCGAAACCCACGATCATGGACGTGGGCGTGGGCTGCTGCAGATAGGGCGTAACGATGAACTGCGCCTGCGCCTGTTCAACGGCGCAGCAGCAAGCCGCTGCTAACGCGAGCAAGACGATCTGTATGTGCCTCTGCAAAGACAACTTCCTCCAACATTCAACTTGACCGCTCATCACCCGAATTACAGTCGAAAATGCATGGATTTACACCAATTCTGTGGGTCAGAGACATGGGCCCCAAGCCGCAATGACTGACAACAAGTCTGTAACGTCCACCACGCCGTCGGGACTGCCACTGAGCCCCGTGATGTCGGCTGGACAATTATCAGGTACCTCGCAGTTACCCCACGCACCAATCACCAGCAACACGTCATTCACCGTCACATCACCGTCGCCATCAATATCAGCGGGGCACTCGATGGGCGCCTTGAGCGTTCCGCCCCCAGCGCCCTCGGGCCCCCCATAATCCCAATACGGCCCCTGATCGTCGTAACGGAAGAAGAGGTACTCGGTGTTCTCAATATCCTTGACAGTGAGACCAAACCCGGCGCCGTATGCCGTGGGGATCCACGCCTGAGCGTCATTGTCAAATTCGATCCACTGGTTGCCCGCTGCATCCGCAAACGGCACATCATGCTCGCGAAGGAAGTGGCCAGAATCGGGATAGACCCCATCGAAAGTCGGGTCACCGAAGTGCCCGGAATATGGATTCTGCTCACGAAGGAGTCGGTTGTGAAGCAAACGCGGCACTCGATTGTTGTACCGACCACGAGATTCAAACTGGCCACTGACACTTGTCTCATGGATTGCTGAGTCATAGGGAATGAGTTGGCCATCAGTGTCGATCGCAAAGTGCCCACCCTCGGTGTGAATCACCAATGTCCACATGTCAGGATCATCAATCATCTCCTGCAAATGCGTGCCATCGACGGAATAGCCAACGCCGGAAAGAAACTCGTGGTGTGACCAACGCCCACCCCAGCAGAAGATCGAGTCCCCGTTGGGCTTGTAGTAGTCACTGTACATGTGCGCCTGAGTCACGACGTAACGGTCGTCTTCGAGGGTGATGTCAAAGTTCATGCTGTTGTTGTTGGGATCGAGCACCAAGGTGGCCTGCCCCGAAAGTGACGTATCACCGAATGGGAAGTAGATGTCGGGTGCAGGATTCGAGTCGCCATTGATGCCCGTGATCTGCACAACGCGAGTCACTGGCTCCAGGTCGTCGGCCGGAGGCGGAGGTTCCTGCTGGAGCTTTGATCCCAGGTAGTTCATGATCGCAGCCGTGTCGTTGTCGTCGAGCAGGCCGTCATATACAAGCAATTGATGGATGTTGCCCACGAAGTTGTAGCCTGCAGCATTCCCACTGGAATCCTGCCAACCAAAGAGCAGGAGATCGTCTTCGCCCGAAGTCGTCCCTCCTGCGGCGTACCCACTTCCATCTGTGGGCAAGAGCAAGTCAATGCTGTTTGCCTCTGCAGCGTGACCGATCGTTGTCGGCGCCCCGTGATAGCGGGTCATCCAGACCGAGTCTGCACCGTGCAGATACGTGATGTCCCGCCCGGTCTGGCTTCCCGAACCACCGTAGATCTCAAACCTGCCGTCATCGACTTGGTTGTCAAACTGGGAACCCTCGGATCCGCTTCGACCGAAGGTGTAGACGTACTGTCCAGAGCCATCCCCGAGTGATCCGTCGCGACCTGGATCGAAATACCCCAACCAGAAGATCGTCGCATCGTTGAGTAGTTCCCCGCCCAGCGAACCGCGCAGGTAGCGATTGTCCCCTGACCAGTCGTTGACAACTAGTACGCCGTGCCCTCCTAGGCCGTCGGGATCAAAGGAGATGTTGCTCGCGGGAGATCCACCGCCCACGAGCGAGATCTGCGAATCGTTCGCCGCTTGCCAATGTGAGACTGCCGTGCTCTTGGGAAGGAGTTCGAGAGTCTCGGGCACCGCGACAAAATTAGCGACAAGGCGTCCGCTGGTCACTTCTGGTGGACATGGGCTAACAAGACTCCCTTGAGGCGTACAGTCAAGTTCGCTTGTGTAGGCAGTCGCCGTAGTGGCAAGAACAATTCCACATATCAAGTTTGTGTAATGCATATGTGCTCTATCTCAGAGATCCAGACGAAGCCAGAAAAACATCCCGCCTACGAATTCCACGCTCAAGAATAACCGCTTCTCCCGAAAGCCCCACGCACGTGCCGAAGGCAATCTGTTCAACATGGTCCCCACGCACTAATGACCAGCAAAATGTCATCGACGTCGACAATGCCATCGCCGTTTACATCGCCTTCGCCCGCGCTGCCAAAGTCAGAGAGCACCATCAGCACATCGTCAACGCCGACCTCACCGTCGCCATTGGCGTCTGCGATGCAATCATCCTCACACCCTTCTTCAAAGATGTTGTCGCCGCCATCGACGTACATCCCCCAGACTGGCTCATCGATGTTGGCGCAGAACACATTGCCCGCGACATACGTAGCTTCGCTTTCAAAGAAGGCCGCGCCACCACCATTGGTGGCCATGTTCTTGCGAATGTCACAGTTGAGCAGCGTGGGCTCACTGGCGCGGGAGAAAAAACCTCCGCCGCGATCTGCCGCTTCATTGCCTTCAAAGACACACCCATCAATCGTTGCGTTGCTCGGCACATCAGGATCATGCGCGCCGACACAGGCAATACCGCCGCCATCGCGACCGCCATAATTGCCTCGGAAAATGCAGTTCGTGACCGTCGTGTATGAGTCGTAGGCATTGGACATACCACCGCCATCGCCCGTGACGACATTGCCTTCAAACAAACAGTCGATGACGATTGGGTAACACGGGCCACCACCATTGCCACTGCCATAGGTGCACATGCCACCGCCGCTGCCCACGGGATTCCCCGTTTGTGTGTTGTTCAGAAAGCTGCAGCCAGTAACAGTCGGGCTGCTGTACGAACGGTTGAACATGCCCCCGCCCACATTGTCGACATGGTTGTTCACGAACGTGCAGTTGAGCACCTTGGCATCGCTGCCCACTGTATTGGTCATGCCACCGCCCCACGATGCATCGTTGGCTTCGAACACACAATTCTCAACGTACGGCTGCGAGCCATTCAAGTTGTACATGCCCCCGCCGTGGCCTTCCGATACGTTTCCGCGGAAGGTGCACCCGATGATGTTCGGGCTACTGCCAACATTGCACAAGCCAGAGCCACCCCAACAGGCATTGCCCTCCATGACGCAGTCTCGAATGGTCGGGCTGGACTGCAGCACGATGACGCCCCCGCCACATAGCACAGAACCGAACACCGGGTCGTTCACAAGTTCGCCTCGCCCCTCTTGAATACTGAATCCCTCAAGAACACTGTCGATCCCTTCGCCCAATGCAAAGCGAACGACAGACCCACCCGAGTCGGCCCCACTGATGGCGGTATTCGTCGCGCCATCGCCAATGACGACAATAGCCTTACCCATGAAATCGATGTGCTCGTTGTAGATCCCTGGTGCGACTTGAACGATGTCACCATTGAAGGCTTCTTCGATGGCACTCTGAATGGTTGGGTACGCCGATGGAACATGCAGCGTGGCGGCAGAGGCGGCGGCGGACAGGAAGACAGCCAAGGCCATCGCAAGTCGATGCAAACAGGTCATCAGGAGGATCCTCTCTTCTTCAACCACCTTAGTCCGATGAGTTTCAGAGAAAAGGTATCTGGCATCTTTTAGCCAGAAATGGCGTCTGGCACCTTTTAGAGGCCTCTAGATAACCACGACAACGCCGTTGCAACGAGCAGCATGCGATCGTTTGCATCCGCCCCCAATGAGGCGTGCCCTTGGGCACTTGAGCGGCATTGGCTCATGCACTCCAGCGTGGCATTGGGGGTGTCTGCCACCTTAAATGTGTTGCAGCCAGCCATCAGTCCACAAAACACTGTGCATAAAGCGATTGCGTATCGATTAGTGGCCATCTTTGGGCCCTTGAACCTTCAACCGCAAGGGGTCTTCGCAACTTTCTGCGCATGAATGAGGTGCTGACATCTTTTTTCTGACAGAACCTCTCGCCTTATTCGGAAACCCCATGAACGAGGAACCCGGCCACGTTCAACTCGCACATCACCGGGATTCTCAACGCTCATTAGAAAGCACATCCAATGAAGACTCTTAATACTTCTAACGCCCTTCTCAGCACACTCGCACTGACCGCTGCAGCGACAGCGGCAAGCCCCACATGGGACGACTTGGCACTAGGCACGTCCTACGCCGTTGGTGACACATTCGTTTCTGATGGCATCAACGTGAAGATTCGACCCATTGTCTGGAGTTCCGGCGACATCCACAGTGGCGGCCATGCAACTGTCGTCGATTGGGGCTGGGCTAGCGGCGCAGACCTTGAGTTGAACACCAATAACTGCACGGCAACGCTCGACTTTGCTGGCAGCATCGGCAGCCAGGCTGCCGTGCAGGTGCTCTTTGGTGAGTATGGGGGCAACGTCAACTTGGCTGTCAATGGCGCGTTTACCAATGTGAATAACCCCATCGATCTACACGGCATGATGCTTGGGGGCTGTCTTGTTGAAGTCATTGCTGGTGGGTTCGGTGGAGACTCGGGCAAAATGGTGATTAGTGGCTCGATCCACCAGATGACAATCGGTGGACAAGAATTCGCTCTGGACATGACGCACGATGAAGGTTGCGACATTGACTTCGAAGACTTGACTCATGGCACATCCTTCACGCCTGGAACGCTATTCACCTCCAATGGCCATCACATTGGCACCGAAGCCTTTCAGTGGTCCAGTGGCGGGTGGTACTCCGGTGGTCATGTCGACGTATCCGCCGTCAACGCGGCCTGTGGCACTGGCCTTGAGCTGTTCACCAACAACAGCAGCATCCGCCTGAAGTTCAACCCCACCCCAGTAGACAACCTGCGCTGGCAGTTCGGCGAGTACGGCGGCAACATCAACATCGCAATCAACGGCGACTTCAGGAACGTCGAAAACTACATCGACCTTGACGGCATGAGTGTCGGGGGCTGCGTACTTCAGGTTCTTGCTGGCGGCGACGGCAACGACTGCGGCGAAATTGAAGTCCAAGGCACCGTTCACGAACTGCTCATCGGCGGCCAAGAGCACATGGTCGACTGCTTCATCTGGGACGACACCACCGGAACCCCTGGCGACATCGATGGCGATGGCGACGTGGACACCGACGATCTCCTAGCTATGCTCGGATCTTGGGGCACGAATGACCCCGCCGCAGACGTCAACGGCGATGGCGTGGTCGATGTGAACGACCTCATGATCCTTCTGAGTAACTACTGAATCCAAATACAAACTGGTGTGCGATGGTGCCCCGGTCCCGCCTCTTGGCGGGGCCGGGGTCCGTTTTACATCTGCGTGCCGTGTAGGCTGCACCCATGCGATATTTGCTTCTCTTTACGTGCCTGCTTGGCGGGTGTGGTGATGACACCGCTAAGCCCACTCCACCATCCTCTGGGCAGGCAACGCCCGCGGCCAAGGCAGATGTACTCAAGACACTTTCGAAAGCGGACGCTGCGTACATCAATACACATCTGCCAGGCGTCGTACTTGGGCCCTCAACGACAACACCTCCATTGACGAATGCCATCGACTGGCTTCCGCTCAAAGTCGAAACCATGACCTTTCTTACACCTGGCCCCAATGGCAAACAGATCGTACATACGCTTCGAGCAACCGACCGATCGCCAGGCATGCCAGTTGGTTCACAAACCGGCGGATGGTCACTTGGCCTTTCTGACCATTCGGTGCACTACCTTCGACACACCCCTGGTAAAGGGATTGAACTGCCCACAGTTGTCTCACACAAACAAGCGTTGATTACAAGGCTGAACCCGCCTGAGCCAGTTGTACTTGAAGGCAAAGAAACGAACGAAGCTGTGACAAGCACCACCAAGGTGCGCGTCTACGACCTGCATGAGCCTGCGGTTCTTGCTCACACCGGCGAACTGACGTGTACCTGGACAGACCTTGGAGGCTGGAAGGTCAAGGTTCCAATGGGCACGTATGACACAAGACTCGTTCACATGAATGCCAAGGGCACGATCGGCCC
>JABAAC010000125.1 GCA_014238965.1 Phycisphaerales bacterium
ACAATGCATTTCACATTGGCGCGGAAGTGCCCATGTGGGTCGCCACTTTGCTTGGACATGCGTCTCTTCACCTAGGCGTAAGGATGCGCGCCAGGGCAGCGAACGCAATGACGGCGCTAAGCAGGTAGATCGCGCCGAACCATGCTTCTCGGTGGGCACCGGCGTTCGCCAGCCCGCCGAGCCCGCAGAGAAAAAGTCCAATGACTGAGCAGGCCAGTAGCCATGCGTGCAATGTTGATAATTGGCGGTCGCTGCTCATGTGCCGGCCGTCAGTTCAGAGACTGCGACTTGTACCTCGTTGTATGGCGGTTCATCGCCGAGGCTCTCGGCAATCCATTGCCAGGCAAGATTGCCTTGTGCATCGATCACGAAGACGCTTCGGTTAGCAACGTCGTAGCCGTCCATGCCTGCGAGGCCTGCGAAGCGAATGCCATAGGCGTCGGTGGCAGCACGGTTGTAGTCGCTGAGCAAAGTGAAGTTGAGCGCAGTCTTTTCAGCAAACGCCGCCAAGGCAAATCGTGAGTCAACGCTGATGCCGTAGACAGTGGCGCCAATATCGTTGAAGTTGGCCATGGCATCGCGGAAGGTGCAGACTTCTGTTTCACAAACGCCCGTGAAGGCCGCTGGGAAGAAGACCAGCACGGTGGGTGTGCCCATTTGCTCGCTGAGCGTGACGGATTCACCGTCGGTTGCGTAGAGCGTGAAGTCCGGTGCGGGGGTTCCAATATTCATGTGGGCATAGTACGGGAGAAGGCTGACCTACTTCTAGGACTCAGGCAGGAGCTTTTTGCAGAAGGAGTGGCGCATGCACTCCTTTTAGGGGCATTTTTTGTGCAACTGTGATGTGTTTATGAGCGGGATCGTATTTTGCATGCGTGCGAAAGCGATTGCCCCGCCGACTTGAACAGCGACGGTGCAGTCACTATTGACGATCTGCTCGCCATCATCGGCGGCTGGGGTACTGCCGGAGGTGATATCACAGGCGATGGCACAACAGACATCGAGGACTTGCTGGAAGTGCTCGGTGCGTACGGGCCTTGTGGTTAAGAAGAGCTGTCTTACCCCTTTGCAGGTCGCACTTACTTGCTGCCAAGGCGAGGCTGCCCAAACGTGGGTTTGCCACCAACCCAGATCGAATCAGCATCGACGATGAACAATCCCTCGTCATTGATGGCATTCACCGTGCCGGTGACGACGACGAACTTGAGTACATCAAGGCCACCAGCGCCCTTGGCATTTGCCCGAATCGGTCGACCTTCATCAAGAAACCGTACCGTCGCAACGTTCATCTTCAAGTCGTCAGAGTCCTCGCAGCAGTAATCCCACGGGACGCTGCAGTGGTCATCTTCGGCCATGATTTCGCACGACGCAAGCGCTGGATCGGTGACAACAAACAACGCCTGTGCATCGGTGAACGGGTGTACCCGGCCGCCGATGCGCGCCAAGAACGTCACCGTGTCACCTTTTGATGCGCTGTCACGCACCGTCTTTAGATCTTTGACGTCAACAGGCCGTTCCATCGTGAAGAACGACGCGGGCACAGCAGTCTTCGGCTTGGCCGCGGAAGCCGTGTCAGATACAGCGGGCTTGGATTCGCCGCAGCCAGTAAGGGCTGCGCCCACAACAGCAGCAACAACGGTAGGCATCAACATCAATCGCATGGTCAAAACTCCAATTTAACAATTACAAGGTGTTCAGCAATAGGGTTTAAGAAGATGGTCAACACAAGATCATTCCCCCGCTTTCAACGACTCGGCAATGGGCAGGCGCAAGCAGCGCCACGCCGGCAATACGGCGCCCACAACGCCCAACAACAAGCCGGCGATCAGCCCCCACACAAGGACCATTGCGGTGACTTGAATGCCAAATGCCCCCATTGAGAATCGAATCACGGCTTTGTCGAGCAACCATAAGCCAAGTGCACAGGCGATCAATGTTCCACCAGCGGCGGCGATGACCGACTCTTGCACCAAACTCCAAGCAATGGCGCGGCGTGAATAGCCCAGCGTCTGCAGCGTTCCGATCTCTCGCACCCGTGACGAGAATGCGGCATAACTCGTGTTCAAGCCACCGAGCACGGCGCCAAGGGCAATGAGTATTGCGGTCACGAGCACCATGATTTCGATGGGGCGGAAGAAGCTCGACAAGGCCGCGTAATACTCGCGCTCTGGCATCGCCGCCAACTCAAGATCAAGTCGTGTTGCTGCAAAGGCTTCTAGATCTTCGGGCAATGCGTCATCTACTCGCACCACAACACATGACAGACTGTCTCGCTGACTCGTTGCCAAGAGATCAGTCAGCGACGTCCACAATTCGCCCTCGGCAACGGCGCCGTTTGCCGAGAGAATACCTGACACCGTGTACACATCATCATCGAGCATAATTTCGAAGCCGATTGCCCCCTCGGGGGGATCGAAGCCGAGGCCTTGTGCTGTGATACGTCCAGCGAGCAGTTCGTTTCGACCACTACGCGGGGCTCGTCCTGCAATGACACGAACTTCGTGCACCAAGAACGCTTCGGGTTCAACCCCACGAATCACCGTCATGCCGCGGTCTTTGCCCAGTGGCATAGCCACGTGGGCCTCGGGTGACACGGCATCGAGGCCAGCGGTTCGCAACAATCCCGGAACACTCGCTGCGACAATGCCGCTGGTGCGCATGGGCACTTCACTGCGTTCGATGCTTTCTTCCGAGCCATTACCCACAAGGATCATGTTCGCATCACGGCCACTAGAGACAAATGTCTTGCGCATGCCCGTGACAAAGCCAACAGCTGTCAATACAAGCAGCACAACAAGCGCACTGCCTCCAACGGTCAAGCCCAGTCGTCCTGGCGAGCGGCCGAGATTCCGAACGGCGTAGTCAAATGGAAGTTGTCGCATGGCCATTGGTCAAACCGCCCTAAAACAAGTTGCAATATCGCGACGATGTAATCGAAGTGCGGGAACGACGCCGGCCAATATGCCCAGTGCAAGCGCAAGACCGATGCCCATAAATGCGGTGTTCACCGAGGTAGACATCTCGATGGAAGCACCTTCCATGGTCATGGCGAAGCGGCCGAGGCTGATTGTGCCCCACGCGGCAACCGCGCCTAGCACGCCACCGGCCAAGCCCAGCAGCGCGCCTTCAACCACAACCATCCAGCCGATGAGGCTGCCAGTCCAGCCAAGCGTTTGCAGCACAGCGTGGTCCCGAATGCGGTCACGCATGGCAAGCACAATGGCATTTGCGATCAACGCGAACACCGCGATCAGCGCGCCCCAGCCAAGCCACCCCGCGAAGTCGGCCAAGTGCACAATGTCTCTTGCCGCACGTCCAACGAACGCCTTTTCCGGGCTTGTCGACGTTGGTCGCTCGTCACTGGCAAAGAGTGCATCGATTTCCATTGCAACTGCATCGAGCTGGGTTGGATCGTTGACGAACACATTGAATTGGGTGACATCGCCACCGGTTCCACCGGCGCGCATCGCCTCTTGCAGAAACGGCAATTGTACCCAGGCGGCGTTCCGAACTTGCATTTCGTCGCTGTCGAGAATGCCCGCGACAAAGACGGTAATGCCAGCGGCGCTGAATCGATCGCCAACCCTCAAGCCACGTCGGTCAGCTAGGGCCCGGCCAATCATCGCGCCATCACCACGGTGCTGCCAATCGGCAATACTACCTTCGGCAATGATCGCACTTGTATCGAGCGCGTCGGTCAAATTGTCATAGGGGACTCCACGAAACGAAACGACGTCGAGCGAGGCGCGGCAATTGCTCACCAGAATTTGCATGGGCACAGCTGCACGCACGCCGTCAAGGCGTTCGATTCGATCCACATACCACTCGGGTAGGCGACTGGTAAAGGGGCAGTATCGATTCTCGCGGTAGACGACGAGCGTGGCGTCCTCGGCTGACGCTTCCGTTGCGGCGCGAACACCACTGCGCATAGCTTCGACTGCGGTGAACATATACATTGCTACGGTGATACCGGCCACGGTCAAACCACTGCGAATCGGACTGCGGCGAACCGTGCGCCAGACAACCGGCACCAATCGGAAGAGTCGGAAAACTGTGTGACTCATGTGGTTGTCTCCAGGAGTTGGCCCTGCTCAAGGCGCAATAGCGTGTCGGCCCAATCGGTTGTGGCGGGGTCGTGCGTGACCATGACGATTGTTCGGCCTTCTTCTTGGTTTAGCCGCTTGAGCAAGTCCATGATGGCCGTGCCGGTTTCGCGATCGAGGTCGCCGGTTGGCTCGTCCGCCAGCAGCAAGCCTGGCTCTGTCACGATCGCTCGTGCAATGGCGACGCGTTGTTCCTGGCCTCCCGATAATTGCCGTGGGTAGTGTGCATGCCGATCGGTTATCGCCACAGCTTCAAGCGCATCGCTCACGCGCTGATGTCGTGTTTTTCGAGACATCGTCTGCAGGAGCAACGGCAATTCGACGTTTTCATACGCAGTGAGCACTGGAATCAGGTTGTACAACTGGAAAATGTAGCCAACGTGATCACCACGCCACGCGGCTAGGGCGCTGCGTGACAAGGCGTGTACCGCTGTGGGCCCAACGTGTAACTCGCCTGATGTGGGCGTGTCGATGCCTGCAAGCAGGTTGAGCAGTGTGGTCTTGCCTGAACCCGATGGTCCCATCAGGGCCACAAATTGCCCTTGCTGAATATCGAGGTTTAGGTTTTCAAGCGGCGTGATGGCCTCGGTGCCACGCATGTAGGTGCGGGTGAGGCTGCGACAGCGAATGAAGGCATCACTCACGATGCACCTCCCGTTTGAATAGCGCGGACGCGATCGCCGTCCGCCAAGCCGTCTGTGTCGATGATGATGCGGTCGCCGGGGCGAACGCCGTCGATGATCTCAATCCATCCTTCGTGCATGCCCGGCCCTGTTCGAACCCTTTGGCGACGCGCCCGACCAAGGTCCCCGGAGTCACCGTCGATGATCCAAACAGCGTCATTGGCCACTGCGGCTTGGGGGACGAGCACGCGAGGCAGTCGCTGCCTAACAGCAGTTTCCCCCCTTGCTGGCGGCAGGATCCGAACTCGCGCAAGCATGTCTGGTTTGAGCAACGACGAGGGATTGTCGATGTGCACCTTGGCTTCAATGGTGTTCTTTTGCAAGTCAGCACGATGCACAAACCGAAGTATGCGGCCAGTAAAGACCGTATCGGGAAGCAGATCGACGGTGATGCGTGCCTCCTGGCCCGCGCCGACACCAGCTGCGTCCGCCAATGGAATGTCAGCTCGTACTTGAAGCATTGCGGGGTCGTACAGGTGCAACACATGTGAGCCGTGTTCACCGTTGCCAAAGTGAACAACACTCCCCGGTGATGTGAGTCGCTCAATGACGATGCCATCGATGGGCGCAAGCACCGTCATACGCGTCAGCGTTAATTCGGCCAGTTCCAAGTCGGCGTTGGCATCGGCAACTGCAGCCTCAGCCGAGGCAACTGCTGCTGCTGCGATGTTGAACGTTGCTTGCAGGCGAGCGAGTTCCGCGTGCGCAGCTTCAATGCGAAGCCGCAGACGTTCCACTGGGCCTTCTGCAACTGCACCTGACTTAACAAGACCTTCTTTGCGATGATACTCATCTTCGAGGCCGTGCAACGACGCAGTTGCAGCGGCGATTTGTGTTGGAATCACAGTTTGTGAAGCGATCGTCTTGGCCAACTCAGCCTCGCTGGATTGCACCTTTGCAACGGCTTTTTGAACTGCGATGCGAGCTTTGTCGGACACCAATTGCGCGATGGGCTGTCCCGCTGTCACCGAGTCACCTTCGAGTACGAGAATTGACTCCACAACACCTTGGGCAAGTGCAGCGGCATAGACGCTGAATGGCTCGGCTTCGACCCAGCCTGGTGCCTGAATGATTGCTTCTTCATCCTCGGGCACATCTTCAAGCATTTGGGTTTCAACTTCACGGAGCAATGCGGTTGCCGTTTGTACGCTGCGGGCGGGCACAATGCTCGACCAGGCTGCGGCGACGAGTATGCTTGCCACGGCAAGCAGCAATGTGATCGGGAGGCCAAATCGAAGTACCCAGTGGCGTGATGGTGAGGGAATGGCTGTAGACATCATGATGCTGACTCCTCAAGAACGGGCGTTGCGGGATCGCGTCGCACGTCAATGTCCGGCACACGATCGAGGATGGCGTCGAAACTTCCTCCAACCGATTTGCGAAGGCTGCACATAGCCTGCATCACTTTGAAGGACTGACGCACTAGGTCACGTTCGACTTGAATGCGTCGCCGCTGCGTATCGAGCAACGTATTGAGATTGACTTCGCCGGCTTTCCAGGCGGCTTCGCTTCGAGTGAAAGCCCGAACTGCCGAAGTTAACTGATCGTTGCGAAGAATCGACACCTGCGTGCGGGCATTGCGAAGTTTGCTGAGGTCGATTCGAACCTCCGCCATCGCCATTTCTTGTGCAGTGAGCAGATCAAGCCGTGCCGCTTCAAGTTTCGCGGTGTTCATAGCAATGGCCGGGTCGCCATTGTCCAGAATGGGGAGCGTGATCTGGGCACCAGGCACAATGGCTTCGCGTTCTCCGAAGTTTCGTTGCCACGTGACCATTGCGGCGACTTCCGGATAGCGACGTGTATCGGCCAAGCCGAGGTTCGCAGCGGCAGTAAGCACCTTTTGTCCAGCAGCTGCGACGTCGAGGCGGCCGGCCGAAGCCAACTCCAGCAAAGTGAACTCATCGTCGGGAATGCGCCAGTCCGGTGGCAAGTGACCAACAGCAGACCACGCGGTGCTCGCGTCGGGGCGGCCCATCGTTTGGAGCAGCGCCAACTTAGCTTGCAGCAAGTTGTGTTCGGCTTCGACCAGGGCCGCGCGGGCGCGCTCATGATCGATATGCACTCGATCGAGTTCCAATGGCGGCAATTCGCCAGCATCGACGTGCTGTCGTACGAGTTGCACGGTGTGCTCGGTAATGCCCGCGTACTGCTGATCGAATGCGACGAGTTGTTGGCCTGCGATGACCGCAGCGACTTGCGTGCGAGTGGTTGCCATCAGATCAACGCACGTTTCGGCGGCCATGTAGACCGCGGCCTTGAGGTCGGCTTCGGCGGCATCCACTCGGTGGGGGTTCTTCCACAGCCACGAGAGCATCTGCATGCCTTGGACAACAGCAGGAGCGCCTGCAAGGCCATCGATTGCTGCGCCGACGCCGAACATAACGGTCGGGTTTGGTGGCAGGCCGACCTGCACCCACTCCGCGCGGCGTTGGCGAATGACCGCCAGCGTTCGTCGAAGCGTTGGGTTGGATTGCAGCGTCACCGCAACGGCGTCGTCGTATTCAAGCGGTTCGGAGCCGTCCCATGCGGGGCTTTCGCCTTGCACCGGACGTTTCCAGACGTCGGCGGGGTTGATTGTGTCGGTGACGCGGCGCGACGCATCGGCTGCCACAGCGAGTTCATCGCGAGCATCTAGGCTTGCGCAGCCGCTACCAGCGAGCAGTACACCTGCTGCACAAAGGGCAATGATCGAATTGTTGTAGGACGCACGGCGTCCCGTTGTGTGTGTGCACACGGCATTGACTCCACTATTGGATCAGTTGGCGAATCACATGGATCACGGCGCAGTATGAACCGCACCGTGAAAAACGATTACGCAAGTGGATTCAGCAGTGGAGAATAGTGTGGCCGCATCCAGCGGCGATGCCTTGCCAGGGGGGCGGTGGCTCGCCGAAGCCTGATGAACGGGCAAAGACGGTCGTAGCTTCGGTGGCGATAGGTGCAGACTCAATAGTGAGATCAACCATCAGCGTGCCAATGGAATCCACCGGCACGGTCCACTCAAAGACTGGCCCGGTCACTTTGAGGCAACAAGTGCAGCTGCTGGACTTGTCGCAGGGTGCTGGGTATTCGTCTTGTGTTTGCTGTTCGCTGAAGCTCTCCGCTGACATGCAGCAAGCGGGTACTTGTGTATCTTCCATGCAGACTTGTGCAGGGGCCGCATTGTCGCTGCAGCAGCCTCCGCCAGTCAGGCCATTGACAATACAGCAGCACAACGGCATGGCGAACGCCAAGAGCATGGCGGTCAGTCGGTGCGCAAAACTTCGTCTGCAGAAGATCATCAGCACCTCAGCGTACAGCCCGTTGGGGCAAGCCACAAGACAACCTTTAGGAAGAAGGGTTGAATCGGATCTAGGCGGTCGGTGAGGCGGTTTTTCTCGGTCAGTAAGCGACGTCGATGTTGCTCCCTTACTCCTAAAAGGGTGATTCCGTCTATGCGGGCGGGCTTCTTGACGATTTTGTGCTTTCTACATGACCGCTGCCGCATTGAGGGCATGGTGACTTCGCGGCAGGACGGAAGAGACCTACCGCGAAGGCTCTGGGAGGAGTCAACAGGAGGAGAGACGGATGAACAGGTTCTGGAAATTCCAGGCCATAGCCCTTGCGGGCGGGATGCTCGCGGCAGGACCGCTCTGGTGGACGCGTTACGAGGTGGTCAAAGGCGTCAGCCCAGTGCGATATGCGGATGCGGTGCAGTTGGAAGAGACTGCGCCCTCCGCACCGCAGCATGCCCTCGCACGGGAGTCACAGGCCGCCTGATCGGCGCGGCGAAACGCGGACTGTGTCACCTTATGGGTGTGTCGCGGAGGGAAGCGACACCCAGTGACGAAGGACGCCCCGTGCCCCGGGCGCGTCCTTCCTTGCAATTGGGCCACGTGTTCGGTCATGATGTCCAACATTGTCGTAGATGCGACGATGGAAGGACCTCTGCATGAACTATCAAGACTTGAACGATCAGGATCGAATCCCGGTGTTGGAGCGGTCGCTTCGACGCAATCGTCTTTGCATTGCGGTGCTCGGCGCGGCGTTGCTTGGCACGCTCGGCTTGGGAATGGCACAGCAGGGGCAAGGGCCATCAGGTGGGCTGAGCGGTGGAACGGTGACACCAATTCCAGGGCCAGGCAAACCTATTGACATTGCTGTCGTACAGACTAAGGCTGGCAGCGACTGCGTGGTGTTTCGGCTTTGGAGCCACGGTCATATGGATCGGAGACTGCTTCGCACCAAGGGCTGGAACGAGTCACAGCTCACCTATGACAACGGTTGGGTTCCGATTCCGGAATAATGGCTGAGCGTATAAGAAGAGGTGGCAGGAACCTCTGGTGCTTGATCTAGAAGGCGTATGGCACTTCGTTACCCAGTCATGCCCCAGTTGGCGAGCACCATGAGAATGTCGCTGGCGCCGGCAGAGCCATCTCCATCAATGTCTTCCGGGCAACCCGGGCAGGGGCCAAACGCCCCGACCACCATGAGCAAGTCGGTGACATCTACAACACCGTCGCCGTTTACATCGCCCAGAAGGCTCTGATCACAGTCCGGCAGCGTCGTCAGGTCGCTCTGGACAAAGCCCTCAGGCGTACCATCGCCACGGCTTAGGCCAACAATATTGTCATTGCTCTCAATGCCGAGCCAGCTCATGCGAAGCATGCCGTCATAGAACAACTCTAATTGGAAGGTGTTGCTGTCGCTATCGGAGTACTGCGGCACGCCATCGAACGTGACGACTGATCGGTCATTTAGGTTGCCAAAGCGAACCGTTCCGCCTGAGGAAGGATTCAAGTCGTCCCACAAGATTGCAATCTCAGTGCGGCTGAAGTGCTCAGAGATCGTCTCGCTGTAGTCGGTGGCACCAGATCCAAAGGTCACTTGCCCATTGCTACCAATGTGCACACCATCCCAAGGGGTGCCATACAGGTAGACATCCTGTCCGGTACTTCGAAATTCGCTGTCATCATCGCTCAGCGACACACTCGAGCCTGTTCCAGGATCACTGGGCAGTTCCGTGATGTCCTCAAGGCAGGCGGTATAGCCTTCTTCGGTGCCATTGGGGGTGAGTATCAGCGACTTGCCATCGAGGTCGAAGCCCGAGAATTCTTCAGTGAAGTAGTTCGGGATGTCGGTTGTATGGAATGACCAGCACGAGCCACTATTGTCAAACTCTGAGATATTGCCCGCGCGATCTGTTGCGCGAACCTTCACATACCAGGTCGTGTCTTCGGTCAATCCTGAAAGTGTGATGGCGTGCATCGTGTCATAGCTGCTGCTGCTAGCGACGTTGCTTGCTGCTGCGCAGCTGGTGCCAAAGAACACTTCAATGCGTGCCTCTTCGTCAGCAGCGACGTTTGTGACAGCGCTGAATGCACCGATGTCACTGATCGAGACACTGGTTACCATCGCAGGTGTGCAATCGACGGTTGCCATGGCCGTTACCGTGACATCGTTTCCACCATCACCATCGTCCGCATCGATGTAGATGAGTTCGACTGTATCGCCTTCGCCCGCAATCAAGTCCACGCCGAGTGTGATGTCCGCTGTGAACGATGCTGTACCCGAGCCGGTTTCAAAAAGTGTGACAGTCGTTGAGTCGCCACTAGAGGATTCAACAGTAACCTCAACAGCGTCAATAGCCTCGGGGTCAGTATCGAGGTCACAATCGACAACTCGAAGGCCCATGGTTGAGTCGCAGGGCACGCGAGAGCCACTCAATGAGGGATGGCCAGCGCTTGAACAATTCACAAGCAGTGGTGAGGCATGGAGGCCAAAGCCTTGGGGCCCCTCGGCGATGTTCGTACCGCTGATCACGACGCGATAGACACCAGGAATGGCGTTGTCGATTTGAACTTGTTCAATATTGTTGATGTGGTCAGGGCCGGTCCGCACGGCTGGAGCACCGGGGTCGCCTTGAATCAGCGTCCAGGGCCAGTGTGTTGCACCGTTTGGATCGATGATCTTCAAGTCAATGTCATTAACTAGGCTTGGCACGACAAGTGGCGTAGCTGGGACGTCACTCCATGCAATGGTTGCCTTTACGGTGTCTTGTCCTTGTTCAACAAAGACCAACACTTCAACCGTCTGTCCTTGGTCAATCGCTTTCTCTGCAAAGTTGCCTGATCGCATGTGATCGATGGCGTCTTTGACACGCACGGATCCATAGCCGTACTTATTGTCTGGACCAGTGTTTCCTCCATCGAAGGCCGTATGGGCAAACAGTGACTTGAGCATGTGGCCAGTGATGTCTGGTTCGCCAGGATGCATCGCACGATAGTCCTGCAGAATTAAGGCGCTCAAGCCAGTGACGGTCGGGCAAGACATGGAAGTGCCGCACATTGTCGTGTAGCCGCCGCTGCTTGAGCAACTCGTCACGCCACCATCATCATTGCTCTGGCAGCCGGGGCCGGAGATATCTGGTTTGATGCGGTGATCGTCTGTTGGTCCCCAACTCGTGAAGTCTGTGACCGAGTCATCCTCAGAGTTAAGCGCACCGACAGTAATGTGGTTCTTGGCGCACGCGGGGGGCGCCGTTGTGTTGAAGTTTGAACCACAATTAGATGTCTGGCGTTCATTACCGTTTGCCCAGATGATGCGAATATCGCCGCCCAAGCCTCCGCGGGCCACGTGGTCAATGAGGTTACTCGTGACACCGTAATCGCCGGTCCACTCGCAGGGAAATCCGTTGGGCGCTGTGTTCGTGCCGATGGAGTTGTTGGCTAGTACACAGCCATGTGCGTTGATCGCGTCGCTGTAGTCTTCTTCCAAGTCACCCGGGTCGCTGTATAGGAAGCCCTCACTGAGGCCACCTTCTTGTTCGAAGCCATAGCTCTCAATCGTGACAGCTGGTGCCATGCCTCTATTTGTTCCACCATTGCCACCAATAGTGCCCGAAACGTGCGTGCCATGATTACTTGTGCTGGAGCTATCACGAGGGGTCAATCGGCCGCCAAAGTCATCGTGTGTGAATGCCTTGCCGCCGTCGTAGACCATGACACTGACACCATCGCCATCAAGTGCATAGGGGGCTGCCTGTACGTCGTCAGCTTGCGTGATGATTCGGTTGCTTGCATTCTGTGTAGACAATTGCGGCAGGGCGGGTTCGAGATACAGCACGCGGTCGTCTTCAATGACTGTCCAAATGGAGTCGTAAGGCAATTCAACCACGAGTGTGTTGATGGAGTCCAGCGTTGAGGTGATGCGTCCACCAGTCATTGCCTTTACGTCGAACTCGGCCATTGCAAGGTCTACTCCGGGGTGGAGCATGATGTACACCGGAATAGTCGGATTCGATCGTTGGCTGGCCACTTTGGAAATTCCCCATGTAGGAATGTTGCCTTCAGCGAGGTACCGGTGCAGTTTCCACATAGGATCGATGTCGCGAATCTCTTGAATCGAATCGTGTTGGAGCAAGCCAGCGGGGTTCAAGGTGCCACCGGCAATACGGGCCATGTAGGAAGCGCCACCAAGTGGGCTGAGCACACTCAAGCCAGAGGCCTTTAACTGCAGACGTTCATCGTCGGCCACAGGAGCGTTGAAGCGAACCACCACATGGTGACCGTCGCTGTCGATCGATCGTTGCACCAGATCCAGGACCAGATCGGCTGGGGCCATGGACGTCCATGGGACAGTTTCAGCTTGGAACTGCCAATGGTCGGCGGTGACGGTGGTCGCAACGGTCCCTGCCAGTACGGTGGCAGCGAACGCAAAACGCGTGGGGAAGAACTGGTTCATTGGGGGCTCCTCGGGACTCTCCAGTCCTTGAGAATACCAGTACGCGGCGCAGAGCCAAGCAGATTCCATTAAGCAAGGGCAATCAACAATCTTCACGAGTCATTTTCAGCGTGTACGCTCATCATGGAAGCCCACCTGGGAGCCTCGTCGGTATGTTCAGAAACATCACCCGTCGAACCTTCAATCGACTCCTCGGTCGAGCAGCTGTTGTGGCACCCATCGCCGGTGGGGCCACGCCCAGCACGTCAGCCTTGGCAGTCGATGAGGCTGCTGGAATGTCCTTTTGGCCATCAAAGGGGGATTGGGCCAGATTGTTCGTGCAGGTCAAAGGCCCATTGATTGAACCAACATCGCCCATTGCTGCTTGCAGCGTTGGCACGACCGTCGCGGACAAGTCAGCGTGCAATGCTGCGGGGGGTGTTTATGATTGCGGGCACGCAGCAGTCGGCTTTCATGGAAGTGAAGGTGCACGATCCAGATATGGTCAAAGGAAAGGCCTCTCATGCAAAGATGTGTAAGGCCTATTCGATTATTGAAACCGCCACACCTTTTTGCAGGTAGTTGCGCGAATGAGTCCAGTTACTTCGATGAAGACTGGGGAACCTGTATTGGGGCAATCATTACGAACGCTTACGCAAGATCAAACATGAGGTTGATCCAGGCGGTCTGTTTACGGGGCATCATCTTGTCGGGAGTGAGGATCGATTGTCATGATTGAGTTCGTACTAGCGGTCGTAGTTATTTGTGCGCAGGACACTCAGGTCACATTGCCTATGTCTACGTCAGTCGTGGAGCATGCGCCCAAGTCCATGCCATCCTTGCACCGCGACGCGATTGCTCGCGGTGTGGAAGTGCTGCTCTCTATGCAAGAGGGTGTTGAGTTCAATGGCGGGCCAAGTGAGTGGCCGTACCAAGGTGTGTACCGCGTTGGCGGAGAGATTCCTATTGGCTATCGAGTAGGTGGTACAGGTATTTGTGGCGAAGCTCTTTTGCGATCACCTGGGCTTGGTCATGACGATCGACGCAAGGCCGCAGTTCATCGCGCGTTGCGTTTCATCTGTTCGACGGTGGATGAGCCACTGATGGATCCTGACTACCGTGGCGGGTACGACGTGCGTGGCTGGGGGTTTTGCTACGGATTACGGTTCCTGCTCGCCGCACGTGAATTGGACGTTGTTCCTGAGTCGATGGCCGGGCAAGTTGATCGTTCCATTCAGTTATGGACGGCTGCGATTCAAGAGATTGAGATTCCAGAGGTTGGTGGATGGACGTATTCGCGCCGTGGAATTGATGAGCCATGCAATATGAGTCCATTCATGACAGCCCCGTGTGTACAGACGCTTTATGAAGCTGCTGTGCAGGGCGAATCGGTCGACCCGGCCATCGTGGCTAGGGGGCTTGCGGCATTGGAGCGATCGCGTTCGGAAAGTGGGAACGTGTTGTACTCCGCGAGCACGCAGAGCACTGCAGATGCAGGTTCTATTCCGGGCGCGATGGGTCGCATGACCGCCCTCGAGGCGGTGCTTGCCCGCAGCGACCGCAGTACGCCTGAGCGATTGGCTTTTGCCGTGGATGCATTTATTGAGCACTGGGACGAACTAGAAAAGCGGCGCCGCAAGAGCGGCACACACAAAGCGCCATACGGCGTGGCCCCGTATTACTTTTTCTACGCACATCGAGCCGCGGCCGATGCACTGCAGATGCTTCCTGGCGATGAGCAGGACGAGCGGCGCAGTCGCATCAATGCGTTGTTGTTTTCGGTGCGCGAGGCCGACGGGCGATGGAACGATCGAGTCTTTGAGCGCAGCGCAAATTACGGCACGGCCATGTCGATGCTGAGTCTGCTGCAACCCTTTGTGCGTGAGCCTGCAGGAATGCCTAGGTTTGTCATCCAACTAGACGTTCCCTCGCAGGCATCAGAGGCTGACGTGACACCAGCGAAAGCGACTAGTCCTTAGGTGGATCGCTGATGGGTCGTACTTCAAAGCGCTGCAGCACTTGGGGCCATTGGCCTTCTCGTACAAGGCGCCCCGAAAGAGGGACGCGCGTGTCTGTTTCAAAGTGATCCACGATCACCTCGCCATCAAGAACGGCGAGGATGTGTCGATCGAGCGCCACAACGTGCAGTTCATGATCACCGTCACCGTCGGCCGCGAGAGGAATGTCGAGACCAAACATGTCACCTTCCTCATTGGGCACGGCGCGGAGCATGAGCACAGCATCAGCGACTCGGCCCTTCCATGCGAGGTCTATGGTCATGTTGTGCAGCGTTGTGGTCTCAAGTTGATCCTGTGCGAGGGGTGCAGTGGGCTGTGGAGCGCGATGCGTGGTTGCATACACCACACCTTGTAGTGGCAGGCCGTGCGTATCGCGAAGGTCGTATCCAATGCGCGTCTGCATTGCTGGGCGAAGATCTGGAACGTGCAGGTGAATAACGTTGCGTCCTGTGGGTGCCGAGGCCGATTCCACTGCAACCATGTCTTCGCCTTCTTCCATGTGCATGGTTGTGCGCCAGTGCGCCGATCCGTAGCCCTCAGACCAGTGGTAATTCCACTGTCGGATATTGAAGTTTGATGGCTCAATTGATGTGGGGTCTACGGAGACATCAAAGTGCAACACGAGAGTGTTGGTGGAGGCCGTTAACGCAGTGGGGGTTGGGAGCGGTGTCGCGGAGTCAGTGAGGCGGATGCGATCGAGCGAGCCATCCCATGGTCCCCAGGTCTGCCAGCCCATGCACCCGGCGATGTATAGGTTTCCATCAATAGGGGAAAACCTGCCACGGGCAGGTCCTGCCATGCATCGACCCAGCGGTAACACAACTGCGCCGCCTTGGTGCATGCCCTCAACATCGTCTTGCAGCACGTGAAGGACCCAGCACTGGCCCCAAGACAGGTGCAGTAACGCATTGCTCAGTGGTCCCCAGTCTTTGGGTGCGAAGATTGGATCGCCTGCAGAGTTATCGCAGGCGAGGGGCATCCATAGCAATGGGCGGTCGTAGAAGGCTCGCTCATCGTCGTGCGCGGCATCCATCAGTCCGTAGAAGCCGCCTTGGCGATTAAGGTCGAGTCGTGTGGCGGGTTGCCAATTGCCCTGTTGCCCTCCACTGGCAAGTTGGCCTTCATCAGAAATGCCCAGTGAGTTGCAGTGCCGAAACCCCGTAGCCCACACTTGGGCATCGTCTGATCCATCTGCATTGATCTTTAGAATGCAGCCGCCCGTTGGCGTGTGCCAACCTCCGTTCTTGACAAAAAACCAATTGCCATCGGGGTCCGTCTCGAGATTAATGTCGTAGCAATGCGCATCGCCGGGGGTATGCCAGCGGTTGTTAATGTTGCGATATTCATCGGCCTCGCCATCGTCGTTGTGATCGATGAGTTGCGTGAGTTGGCCACGTTCTATGACAAATATCTCACCATCGACCACTTTGATGCCAAGGGGCTGGTATAGGCCTGTGGCAAAGCGTTTCCAAGTCGGTGCTCCACTATCAATGTCGGACACGATCCACACGTCGCCAAACAGTGTGGACACGATGGGATCACCGTTGGGCTGAAAGCCAAGCCCACCAAGGAACATGAGGCTCTTCCACGGGTTATCAAAGGGCGGCACAATGCGATCGTGTGTGTATGGGCCCGCTGCGCCAACGACTTCGACAGTTGTTGAAACAGTTTCAGGCCAGCGCTGAGCTCCGGCGGTAGCCAGTTTCGCTGTGAGGTCAATGACGAGACCAAGGTCACCGTGGTTGTCCGGATCGACAGCGTGCACGATCTTAAAGCGGCGTGGCGTAGTGCCCGAAGGGATCATGGCGCTGAATCGTTTTCTATCTAGGTGGAGCGATGCGTCACCTTTGATCGCTGCGAACACTCCGCCATCAAGATCGGCGACGCGCAAAACAAGGTCTTCGTCATCTGGCGCAACTTCAATGTGGCGTACAAGTCGCCACTGGCCATCGATGTGCTCAAGTGTTGGATGCTCAAAAATGCGTGTGCCATGTACCGTGTACTGAAGAATGGCATCGTGATTTCGTAGATGCAGCGATTCGAATCGGCCATCTTCTTCAGGGAGTGGGAAACACCACGATTCTCGCTCGATGGGGTCCTCATCGGGTCTCAGCCATACTTGTTCGGCAGGCATGACAAATTGCAATGGCGTTTCGTTGCTTGGGATATCCATCAGGCCGAAGCGTTCGTCCGAATGTCTCGTCCAACCACCAATCCAGCCACCTTGGCATAGCAGTAGATTGCGGTCGTATACAAGCATTGCTTTGGGCATGCCATCGCGTCCACCGAGGCGAAACCCCATGCCTTTGTGCGCTCGGCCTAACTCACGAGCATTGTCTGCGCGCATCGCAATTGTGGCGCTGTACACAGGCCCATAGTCGGTCGCCATAAATCGGTCGTCGCGAATCTTGGCATCACCAAAGCGTCGCCATTCGGGGTTGCCCCAACTGGTGTCGGTGTTTGGAGTCCAATTGCGTTCGTCTGCTTCATCAAGAACTGTGCGTGTGGCATCTTGGCCAAGTGCGGAGATGAAGATCAGTAGAAGTACAAACGGCATGGGGTTGACCAATTCATGGACACGGTCCCCAGCCCGCAAGGACGAGCAGGAGGTCTTCAGCGGCTACAAGGCCGTCACCGTTGATATCGGCGGGCGAGTCAGCGGTGCCCCATGCTGCAATGAGCACAAGCAAGTCATTGACACCGACAACACCATCTTCAGTAATGTCTGCGATGCAGCCTGTTTCGCCGAGCGTACCATCTTCGGTAATGTTCTGTGCGTAGGCGCGGTCGCTTCCGTCACGGTCATCAACCCATACAGCCACGAGCATGTCGCCTATGACATCGCCGGTCAGATCGCTTCGGCTCAACTCAGGCGTGCCTAATTCGATCGGTGACGCGCCCCACTGGTCATCGCCGTTTGTATTGAGCGCTTGTCCGCGAACAGTGCCTTGTAAAGTCACATCTAAACCAATCCACGAGGCGGTTGCCAGTCCACCAAGTTGGTGGGCCTGTAGGTCATACACCGACCATGTTCCGCTTAAGGGATCGACTTCTATTCCATTGGCACCCCATATCGCGTCGCCACTTCGGTTAAATCGATTGGCTTGCACACCATCTTGAGCTTGGTTTGTCGATTGGCGAGTGCAAAACGCAGTTACTTCACCAGCGATGGGATCGAAGCATGCTGTGGGCCCTGTATGAAGCAGTGATCCAGAACTCGCAATCAGTGATCCTTGCGAACCAAACAGCGGCATGCCACTGCCATCGATCCACTGAATGTACGACTGCAAGTTGGTGTTGCTGTACCACGTGAAGATGCCCCCGCCAGTGTCATCGGCAATGAACTCAGGGAAGTTGCCAATCTGCAGCGACCCACTGGTAAAGACATTAATAGTTGGTGAAGCCCATACAAGCGACCCGTCAGCGCGAATGCGCTGCGCTTTTAACGTTTTGGCGCCATTGAAGCTGGTGTAGTACACAATCGATGCAACCACATCATGATCGCTAGCAGGCTTGAGGTCTGACATGGCGTGGTACCCGCTACCACCAATGGATACGGGCGATGCCCACACAAGCGTGCCGTCAGTGCCGATGCGTTGCAACTTCGAAACGTTTTCGTCCATCCAGCCAACGACGGTAAAGCCATCGTTTGCACCGCACACTTGTGCATTGGACTGGTAGCCACTTCCGTCGTTAAGGTCATGCTGCCAAGCCACGTTGCCATTAGAGTCGATGAGTGCCGCGCCAATGGTTGATCCGTCTGCCCACGCTATGGCGCAACCATCGCCAACGGCGGCCACATCGAAGTCTTGCACCCAACTGAGCGATTGGTCTTGCACGAGTGCTGGGGATGCAAACACGGGTATGCCATCGGCATTGAGTTTCTGCACGATAATGTCGTATCCAGCCGAGGCGTCGTACCAACTAATCCACACGCCCCCATCGGGGGCAGCGGCAGTGTGTGTGATCGCGCAGTTCGTCATGTCGTCAGAGACGAGCGTATTGACGGTGGGGTCACTCGACCATTGGCCCGATGCTGCAGCTGCGGGAAGCAATAGTGTGATCAGCAGTGTGGTGTGATTGCGCATCGCTCTAGCCTAAGCGTCAAATCGTCATTCTGGAAGTCCAAACCACTGCTTTGGGGATATCCAGTGAGGAGATGTGCAAAGTCACGTGATGATCAGCGATCGCCGGAGCGGTGACTAGCGCTGGCGCCACCAGATCGAGAGGTCCCCGATTGGATGCCAGTTTCGCGACCAACTGATTCAGCAGTCCCCGTTCGTCCTGCATCCGTGATCTCAATGTCACCGTCATCGATGAGTTTTTTGACAGGCGGGTGCTCGGCAGCTTTGGGCGTAAGTTGGGCGGTGCCGCCGATGCTCATGAAGAGCTTCTTCCCACCGGGCAGTGGCACTTTGAGTGGTCGTTTGGATGCGTTTCTGATTTCCATGAGACGTGTACTGTAGTCGAAAGGCCATCGGGGGACGTTGCGGTACGCTGTTGTCATGATGTACGGCAGCCATGACGAGCATGCGATCGATGATGCAGTGAGCACCAAGGGGCTTAGCAGGGCATGGGCTATGACACAGTTTCAGGCGGCTTGGCAGTGATAAACCGAAACTATCTACGTTGGCTCATCATTGCCGGCCTCATCGAGGGAACCTCGACGTTGGTGCTTTTTGGTGTGGCCATGCCACTCAAATATTACGCGGGCATGCCTATGGCGGTGACAATTGTTGGCATGATCCACGGCCTGTTGTTCATGGGGCTCGTAGCAATGTTTGTGATCGGCCGCACAACTGTTCCGCTACCGCAACGTTTGATGTGGTGGGGGATCGTCGGGGCAGTCTTACCACTTGTACCGTTCATTGTCGATATCCCGTTGTATCGCATGTTGCGGGCGGAAGACGCCCACATCGGCAAAGACGTCTGACATCTTTTTGCTACCCACACGAGCCCCAAGCGGCCAAGACTATGAGCAGGTCATCAGTGCCGACCTCGCCGTCATTGTTGAGATCGGCGTTGCAGCCATCGCATGCGCCCCAGTTTGCGATGAGCGAGATCAGGTCATCGACGTCCACCGTGTTATTGCCGTCGATGTCAGCTGCGCATGGTCGGGCAAAGTCCACGCAGAACACCAAGTGATCTGAGGCATTTGAATCGCCCGCCGCCAAACCATACTGTGACAACGCAGCCGAGGACATTTCCGGTGTACAGACTATGAAGTCGTGTTGCCGTGAGAGATTTGAGTCGCTATAGATCATGAAGTCCAGATGACCTGGCCAGTACCAGCCACCGTCATTGCGCCAGGTGTACCCCATGCGTCTCTCGGTCAAGCGTGAGATGGTGTTGTATAAATCAGTGCCATCAGGGTCGGGCGAAGCATCGTCGCCGTACCAATCGTTGTGCACGATGTCACCAGTGATAAGCGTCTCTACTTGTTGGGCGAGGCCCACCATGTTCAGGTCGCCGCAGATCAAGACCGGTACGTCTGGGTTCAGGCTCAATATGCCACCGGGCAGATACGCATCGCGGACAAACGCGACGACGGCATCGGACTCCCACTGTCGGCCATCATCATTGTCACAACAGGGCATGTGCGCGTTGATGCAGAGCATGGGTGTCCCAATAGATGCGGTCGTGTCGATGAGCACGGCGAGGTTGCCATCGATCGCCCAAGAGCCTGAGATTGGGTAGCGGCTCACAGTGATGCAATCGTTGTTGCCCGCGGCATACCACGTGCCGCCAAGCCAAGACGCAATAAGGTTGCGTGTCTCCGTGGGTGTGTGATCATAGATTTCCTGCAAGTGCAGGATGTCGGGTGATACTGCCGTGTAGATTCGCCCGAACTTTGCCTGATGTGATCCGTTAAACGGGCGATCATTTAACACGTTGTGCGTGATGATTCGGAGGTGTTCACTATTCAGGCGACCAAACGGGCGTGCAGCTACGGGTGGAATGGAACCTATGTCGAATGTGTAGGTACTCGCCATGCCAGCGTTGGGCACCATGTCGCCGCTCGTGCTATCAGTGATCAGTACACGCACGTCTTGTCCTGTGAATAGCGGGTTCGTGCCATCTGGATAGATATCCCGTCCGAAGGCAATCTCAAATGTACTGCTGGTAACCGTTGGGGCGCCGCGTAACCGAAGCTCGGTGAAGTACACGTCGGTCTGTGCCCCCTCGTGATAGAACGTGCCTGCCATTTCGCCTGCGCGCCACTCAAGTTCGGCGCCGATGCCACCAATGGCCAGCCCCGTTGATGCATTGGCATCGGTGTCGAGGTAGATACGCAGTGCATTGTTTTCGCTCATGTCAAAATCTGCGGTAGCGTCGATGCGAATGAAGAAGAACATCGCATCATCGGCCATCGATAGCGAGGTGAAGTCGATCGCACCTCCGGTCGCGTCGCCGGTTGGGTCGATCAGTGGCGCAATGTCGAGCCAGTCTTCAAACACACCATCGATGGAAATGGGGGCTTGGTCGGCGGTGGCCATTGCAGTTGCCATGCCGATGAAGAGTGTTGCTGTAAGGGCTTTGTGTATAGATATTTCTTGGGTCATGTGCATTCCCCCCAGGTCGCCAGTACAACCAAAAGATCAAGGATGTTGACGACGCCGTCGCCGTTGATATCCGCATCGGTCGCAGGGGTTCCCCAGACATCAATCAGGGCGAGTAAGTCGCTCACGCCAACCATGTCATCGCCGTCAATGTCACCCATGCACGTAGCGTTGTTTTTGGCGTGCTCAAGCATGAATTGGAAGATCTTTGCTTTGCTCTGGCTCGTGAATTCAATGAAGTGGCTGCTGCCTTGCAATCGCCAGAGCGTTGCAGAGCCATTTGGTTCACAGTCGACCGTGTAGTCAATGCCGTGAGCTTCTGCACCGATGACATTGAAGTCCACGTCGAATGGAATTGGGTCTTCATCGCCTTGGACAATGCAGCCATTGGCGGTGGCCCATTGTTCGACAGTCTCTACAGCGCCGGGGTAGGGATGCGGCGGATTCCATGGGTCGTAGCCACCTTCGTACAACACGATGGTGTCGTTGGTGCCGTGAATCTGTAGCACATGTACGGGATCGGCAGCAGGGCAGTTATCGGGGTTGAGCCACGTGACGCCTGCAATCGACACGATTGATGCAATGAGGTCGCCGCGATCGCAGGCCATGCGATAGCACATGTAGCCGCCATTGGAGTACCCCAACAGGTGAATTTGATTCGGATCAACGTTGTATTGAGTGGTGATGGCGTCGATGAGTTGGGCTAGGTAGCCCACATGATCTATGTTGGCTTCGTCGTAGTCGCAGCAGTTGTGGGTAGCATTCCAGTAGTAGTTGCCCCAAGAATCAAAGCTACCCGTAGGCGTTGCGTAGAGAAAACCATTCGCGTTTGCCACAGGCCACAGTTGCAGCCAGTTTTCCATCGCGTCGCCCGTTGTGTTTGAGTAGCCATGCAACATGATCAGCAGGGGCGCGGGCACGGCGGGGTCATAGTTGTCTGGGACACGGACGGGTACGTCCTGTGGCGGTTCTTGATCGCCGGCGTGTGCGATAGCCGCAGTAATCGTGATCACAAAGAGTGCAGCACATTGATATGCGGTTGCCTTGAGGTCGAGACTTTTGGTGATCTGTGTGCGGGACATGTTGCGTGCTCGCTGCCCATGGTCGCACAAGGTGCCCACAGGTCAAGGACTGGAATAGAAAATGCCCTTTGTGGAGCCCAGCACTATCAAGCGAGCTGCGTGACCCAAAGGGCAGCTAGGGAGTGCGCCCTTGATGCCTTTCGATGCGTTCACAGGGCTAGGCAGTACCTACTTAGCGATCCGTACAAGTTTGTCCAAAGGCATCAAGCACGATGAGAAGATCTTCGATGTTCACGATGCCATCGTCATTTCCATCACCTTGACCGGTGCCACCGAAGTTTCCAATGACGATCAACATGTCGTCAATCGAAACGACCTGGTCACCATTGAAGTCGCCGGGGCACGGTGTGGGAGAGGGAAGAAAAGTCGTTTGTTCCATGGTGGTAGACGTCCCATTGAGCGCAGAGGGTGCTCCACTGCCAAGCACCCAGTCATCATCTTCATCCTTAGGGTCGAGTGCCCCTGAAGCAAGTTGGATGAGAGGAGAGTCGTTGCCCAACGCTTGCTTGGACCAGATCCGGCCATTCAAGGATTGAATTGAACTGCCTGGCTCGTCATTTCGAAGCAGAAGCAGCGGAACCCCATTTGCCTCAGGGCATGTGATGATGAGATCGACGTCGCCATCATCATCTGCATCCAACGCAACGAATTCCACAACTGGTTCAGCCACCATGATGGGTATCGGCGTATTAAATCCATTGGGCGTACCGGGAATGATGAACAGCAGTTCTGCCTCATCAGATGCCAAGATGATGTCCAGCCGCCCGTCGCCACCATTTGCATCAAGATCCTGTGCCGTGATCTGCGTGATGCGCTGACCCCCGATGGAGGCGATTTCAGTCAAACTTGTATCACCTTGCTGGGCATAGTAGGCCCCCCCAAATCGTGTGCCTCCGGTGAATCCCCAACTAGTGAACGAGCCACCGCCTGACACGGTGGTTGGCGGATTCGGTTCACTACTCAGACCGTTGAAATAGCTGTCCGTGTTGAACAGATTGCCTTGAACGGGCGCACTATGAATATCCAGAATGATCTGAAAGCCATCACTTGCAGCGCCAGGTGCATCTACACCTACGACGGCGTCGAGACTTCCATTGCCATCCCAGTCGATGATTGCGGTACAAGTTGGATTGCCGCTGGTTAAGGAGACCGTACTAACAACAAATGTGCTCTCGAGCGTTTCCAATACCGTGATGGTTTGATCGGCAGCATTGGCGATGATCAAATCATCATCTCCATCGCCATCAAGATCGCCTGCATCCAGATCAGTGGGCGCATTGCCCACGAAGGTTGTGAAACCGGCAATCGCCACTGGTGGCGCGTCTTCGGAGATGTCATACACCCAGACTGATCCAGGCGATCCATCAAACAAGACGGCTAGTTCCTCTTGGCCGTCATTGTCGACATCGATGGCGACCATGTCGATCGGTGGGGCATCGAGACTGCCGGTGAATGGGTCATTGAATTCAGGCGTATCGACCTCAATGACTTCAACGCCCATGTTGATGTAACCACTTCTTGGTTGATCACTTCCCTCAGTGATCTGAAGTCCGAGTCCTACAGGCATTGGAGGGAATACCACTGTGCCACCGTTGTAACTAAATGACCAGGTTGTGATCAAATCGATGTAATCACCTACATTCGATTCCAGGAGTGTTCCTGATGGATTGGTCAAGGTTAGGCATCCCTGCTGCACGATATTTCCTGTGCAAAGCAGTATTGGATATCCGCTGACCAACTCTCCGATTTCCATGATCATTGCACCATCTTCAGGAGGAATGATGTCACTGGTTACATCCGTGAAGGAATCAGCCACAAATTGAATTCGTGTACCCGAGTTGTCGGTAGTAATGGCATCGATGCCAGACCCTTCCGAAAAGATCGCCAAAGCACCATGGTCAACATACACCTCTGCATCAAGCTCCGGATAGGTAACTTTAAAGTTACTGTCTTCAGCCAGTAGTGTTCCATTGCCAGAGATATAAGCGCCAGCTCCATCCCCACCGGAAAGGAATTGGTTGTTCCGTACGCCAGTGTTCTTGAGCGTGAGGTCTGCATCGTTGGCACATAGCCCGGCACCTTCTCCCGAGACAACGATGTTGTTGTCGACATCGCAGTAAATAAGTGTGACATGAGAAGAGCCCCATGCCCATACACCTGCCCCCTGCGTAATTGATTCATTATTTTG
The DNA here is from genome assembly GCA_014238965.1 of Phycisphaerales bacterium. Classification (GTDB taxonomy): domain Bacteria; phylum Planctomycetota; class Phycisphaerae; order Phycisphaerales; family SM1A02; genus JABAAC01. Next base: position 24,336 of record JABAAC010000125.1, read on the forward strand.
GATCAGACATTCAGTCAGTATGGGTTCTGAAGAAGCGACCGCAGCAAATCCGGCGCCAAATGCGCTGTTGTTCCCTTCGATGATGCAATTGTTGAATCTGACATCAGAATTGTTCAGTGCGATGCCGCTTGAGAACGTGGTCTGGCCACCGGTGATCGTGAACCCTTCGATGACCGCAGTGTCGGGTAGGTCGTAACACGTGATGATCCTGCCGCTGGTGGTTCTCGTAAGTATGGTGTCGCTGGGTCCTGATACTGATCGCAGGATCACGCCTTTCTCTTCCATCAGCAGGCCAACGCTTCCGTTGATGGTCGAGACTACATGCGTACCGGGGTGAACCAGAATGACGTTACCTTCTTCTGCAGCGTCGTAGGCGTCCTGCACCGTTGCATATTCATTAGGCACTTCCAACGTTGGAATGATGTCATCGTCACAGGCATCGATGATGCCATCAAGATCTTCATCGTCACAGGAGTCGCCGATACAGTTGTTGGTTCCTATGCCATCCCAGGGACCTGCAATGTTGTCTGGTGTGTTCTGGCAGAGCAGGTTGTTAATAAGCAAATTAGGACCGTTGCCATTGATGGTTCTGATGGCACCGCCAGAGTTGCCTGCAACATTGTTCTGGATCACGGTGCCAGCGAGAATCGGACTGCTGTACCAGCAGTACACCCCGGCACCATAGGTTGCGGCCTGATTGTCCTGCAGGTTGCAGGATTGAAGCACGACGGCGGACCCGTCGCAATACACGGCACCGCCACTGCCCTGGCCACCGTTGTTGCCCGTTGCGGCATTTTCTGAAAACGTACAACCAAAATAGGCTGCTGGAGAACTGGAACTGTGCGCCATGCCGCCACCAAGGCTGTCGGCCGTGTTCTGCATGATGATGCAGTTATTGAACGTGGGAGCACTGTTCTCCTGGATATGTCCGCCGCCTCCACGGACAGCCCAGTTTGATTCAACTTGGACGTCACTCACTTGAGGCGATGCGTTCACAATACGAAAGCCCCCGCCTCGACTTGAACCTTGATTGCCTGCAACAAGCCCTCCTGTAATGTTGGCAAGGCTCTCGCGTATGTAGAACCCTCCACCATAGGCAGAGTTGTTGTTGGTGACGATGCAGTTTTCAAGGTTGGGGCTGCCACCTTCAATGTAGATTCCACCTCCGCGGTCGGTGCTCGTATTGGTCTCAAAGACACAGTCCATCAGGCTTGGACTGCTGCCTAGGCAGTAGAGCCCGCCGCCTCGATCGGCATACCCATTGCGAAAATCGATTGATTCAATGATGGTCTTGGCGTCTTCGTCTGATGCACAGCCAAGACAACGTTGCTTGTTGTTGCCGTCGACGACGACTCTGTTGTTTCCCTCAGGCAGTCCCAGGAGATGGAGTGACTTGCCTTGCATGTCAACAACAGGTTCACCCAGACTGCCGGTTCCGTAATAGGTGCCAGGCATCACCTCAATGGTGTCACCATGCGTTGCGACATCAATTGCATCTTGAATATTCGAAAAGTCGGCAGGGCCATCATCATCGACGGTCCACGGCGATCCCTGTCCATTGGCAGTGGACCAGCACAGCACGATGGCAAGTATGCCGATGATCGATCGCTTGGGGGACGCTTGAATGGACATGGGCCTCTCTCTACCTACACATTATGGAAGGGGATCCGGCTTTGACCAGTATTAAATCAAGAGGCGTGCTTTAAGTCATCGACAGAGGGCTGCAGGAGGTCATTCCCAGAAATTTATATGCAGAGGTGGACTGGATGCTATGGATAGCCATGTGACTGATTATTGAACGCAGGCCGTATGGGTCCATGGCCATGGTCTTCGGGCCCTGTTTATGCAGGCAACTTCGCCATGGTTGCTTCGCTGGCCAAGGCAACGATGACCAGGGCGATGGCAATGGCTACCAGCAATCGGCGCGGGTTGTCATCGATGCCCAGCACCTCAGTAGGGGCATCTATGGCTATGGCAACAACGTGTCATTCAATCCACATGGCAACAGTGCCGCTTCTTATTCGCAGGTGATCCAGAGAATGCCGTTTCCAGCATTGGCACCAGTGGCATGCGGGGGTTGCCGATGAGACCGGCACGCTGCACTAGGGACACGGACCCCACGTTCCTAGGAGTGCAAGAAGATCGTCGATATCGATGACGCCATCCTGTGTGATGTCTTCCGGGCAATAGGACGGACACCCGGCATCAGCACACATCACCGTTGCTGACCACACGCCGTTGCTCGCTTCG
>JABAAC010000118.1 GCA_014238965.1 Phycisphaerales bacterium
AGTTGTTGACCTGCCCTGCACTTCGTTCTCTAATGAAACTTGTGCGGCCTCAGGTCGCCTGTAGGGAGAGGGAGCCCAATGCGCTATATCTGCACTTCTATCGTGGCCACGTTGGCCTTGGCTGGAACGTCATTCGCTGCAACCATCAATGTGCCCGGTGACTACACGCTGATTCAGGACGCAATTAATGCATCATCTGATGGCGACACCATTGTCATTGCAGCGGGCACGTATGACGAGCACTCGATCAACACAAACAACAAGGCCATCACCATTGGGAGTGCCAGTGGCAATCTTGATGTGACCATAGATGCCCAGCAAGGTGGCAGCGTGTTCGTGATCAACTCTGGCGAAGGATCTGGAACCGAGATCAAGGACCTTGTCATTACAGGGGGAAATGCCACCCAGGGCGGCGGGATCTACTGCCGAATCAGCAACCCCACCATCAGCGACTGCACGATCTCAGGTAACACCGCCACAATGCTCGGCGGCGGGATCTACTGCCTAAGCAGCAACCCCACCATCAGCGGCTGCACGATCGAGGGCAACACGGCCAACGGCGGCCGCGGCGGCGGGATCTTCTGCGATGGCAACAGCCCCACCATCACAGCCTGCACGATCTCAGACAACACCGCCATCGAAGGCGGCGGGATCTCCTTCTTCAACAGCAACCCCACCATCAGCAACTGTACGATCTCGGGCAACACGGCCTACGCCGGCGGCGGGATCTTCTGCATCAACAGCAACTTCACCATCGGCGGCGGCAGCGTGTGCGACAACAGTGCAGATCAAACATTTGTAGATAGCTACTCTAATTTTGAATCTAGCCTCTGCTGGATCGCTCCAAGTTGTGATGGCAATCCTTACGACTTCATCAACAATCAGCAAGAGCAGATCAACCAGTTACTGACCATGCATGATCAGCAGCAAACCGCCATTGAGGATCTGCAACAAGTCGTCGCAGAATGTTGTGCGGCAAGAACTTGTACCGGCGATGAAAATGGTGATGGTGTGGTCAATATCGAAGACCTTCTGATTGTCATCTCCGTGTGGGGCCCCTGCCCGTAACCCCCACCACAACAACCTCTCTATACCCCTGGGACCCCACAGCACCTCCGTATGTACGGGGGTGTTGTTGTTGATGGCGGTGCATTGCTCCTAAAGAGATACGCAAGACCATCTATAGAAACAGTTGTTGACCTTCCCTATGTGTCCCACCAAGGAAGTAGGCCAATGAGCATCGTGTGGGAGTTGGAGACGCCAATGCCAACGCGGCTCAGGATTCAGGCCGCGATGGCGATGACCGGATGAGTTGCGCGACGAGAACGGTGCTGCATTCCGGTCAAGCTCAGCCGAGCAGCGGATTCACGGCGAACTCACCGTAGGCCTCGAGGATCAGTTGCAGGTCCTCAACATCGAACACGGGCGCTTCATTGGCGTTGCCTGGGACAAGATCGGTGAGTTCTGAGTTCTCTTGACCCCAGTGTTCGAAGAGGACCAGAATGTCATGGACGTCAATCGTGGCGTCGAAGTTCATGTCGGCGGTATAGACGCAGTGGTCTAGTGCGGCATTTCCGCCGAAGCTGCTGTAGGTGCCGTCAACTTCTGGCGCGAAGGAGCGTCCGCAGTCGATTCTGGAATTCGAAATCTGCGCCGCTCCACCGGGCTGCACCAGCATCATGTCACCGCCTTCTTGGGATCGATTGCCGGCGAGGGTGCAACCAAACATGGACAGGTCACCGGATTCGTGTACCCCGATGCAGGCGGCGAGTCGGCCGCGGTTCTTCCAATACATAGTGGCAAGTGACTGGAGGCGTACGTTGATGCCAACCCATACGGCACCGGTGTAGTCGTGTTCATGCGGGGTGGTTGACTTGTTGTTGAACACAACACTCTGCGTCAGAATGACATCAGATGAAGAGGATGGGTGGTTATTTGTGTAGATCGCGCTGCCAAACGTTGCGGTGTTGCCCCCAAAGTAGCACTGAAAGATGGTGATGTCTGAGTGTTTTGTGATGATCCCGCCGCCCCAGCCAGCGCGGTTGTTGAGGAACACCGAGTGCTCAATCATTGCATGATTGGAGCTGGACACGGACAGACCGCCTCCGGTGCCACTCGGGGAGTGAAAGCCAACTTGAGAGATGTTGTCTGCAAAGAAGCAATGCTGGACTGTGAGCCACTCGGAGTTTCTGGCATCGACGCCGCCGCCTCCGTTGTGCGAACGGTTCTCCCTGAACCAGCACTCGTTGAGGGTCACGTGGTCCGAGTCCCAAATCATGACGGCGCCGCCCCTGCGAAATGACTGATCGTCGTCGTGTTCGCAGTTATGAAACCCAATTCCTGTGAGGGTGATGTTGCTAGAGTCATCGATGAAGAGTCCGCGGGTCGTGCCATTTCCATCGACGACGGTGTTGGCGGGCCCTTCGGGAGCAACCAACTCAAGGTCGGTCTTGTTGACGATCATCAGTCCAGCTTCCCATGTGCCGGCCGTCAACTCAATGCGGTCGCCAGGAAGGGCGTCATCGATGGCGGCCTGCGCGTCAAAGTACATATGCGATTCACCATCACTGATGCGGTTGGCCATGGGAATGAGCTGGAGGTTCGAGCCTCCGATGACTGAATTCGTCAAGGCGGAGAAGTCGAATCGGCCTCCAAAGCCACCGTCCTGAGCGTTGGCATGGGATGCGTAGGCGGCGATGAACATCAAGGCGATTCGAGTTGTGGACATGTTGGGCTCCTCTAGTAGATCCGGGCACATTTCCATCTATGAACGAACTGACGAATTGTGTGCCAAAGCGAGCGGGTTTGTGCATTTGGGAGGTCAACCTCAAAACGAGGCCTTTGGGGGCATCCACCCCAACCCACCACCCCACAACACCTCCGTATTCACGGGGGTGTTGTTGTTGAGGCGTTAACCTTCCCCAAGGACATCTCTCTCATGAATGTTGTCCGCAAGGGAGTGCGATGCTCGAAATCGAATGTCTTTGGGAATGCAATGATGGCCTCGGAGAGTCGCCGCTCTGGTCCCCCGAGGAAACTTCCGTCTACTGGTCCGATCACGCGGGGCCTTCCATGGAGCTGGCCGGCTCACGTTGGCCGTCGATAAAGCGATTGAATGTCGTGACCCGGCAGCAGGACGTTTGGCGCATGCCCCAACAAGTAGGTTCCTTTGGCTTTCGGGCAAGCGGCGGATTGATCGCCGGCACAAATACAGGTTTTTGCACGATCGATTTGGATACCGGCCGCATCGAGCAGATCGCTGATCCCGAGGAGAACAACCCGCACAGCCGGTTGAACGATGGGAAGATTGACCGTCGTGGACGCTATTGGTGCGGCAGCATGGATTGCCAGCTGAATGACAAGTCGGCGTACAT
>JABAAC010000129.1 GCA_014238965.1 Phycisphaerales bacterium
ATCGAGCGCCCCGTGCAATGTGCATTGACAGGCGTTTCGAATGACCGAAATGTCGTCTCGATCGGCTTCCAGATACGGGCCGCCGTCGAAGGGGTCAACCTCGTCACAGTGCTTGAATCCCAGTCGCTTAAGCATATGCATAGCCGGAAGGGCATCTGGACTCACCCGGCCAATGAGACGGCGAGCCTCCGCGGGTAGAAGACTGACGTAGATTTCGCCGTCAGGAAAGAGCGATGTAATGAACTCACGTGACGAGCGGCTGAAGCGATCAGCCTCGGTATACGACAAGTTGATAAAGCGACGCCCAAGGTGGTCCCACAGCATGGTTCGGCCATCTGCCGTCAGGTCGCCCATGATCTCGCCAATCATGCGCCGATTAAATCGATCTGGACGCTGCGCAATAAATGCAAATCGCCCAAGCGACAAGAGCGACCCAAGCCTCTTAGGGGAGTTGCGCCACGCGGTTGACAATACCAAGCCACCCACTTCAGTAGGCCCACTGGTATCACGAACCAACTGCACCGTGACTTGGACCTGCCCTGCTTGCAGATCACTGCTGTAATGCTCCCGACGCCGTACCTTGAGGCCTAACCTCGGCCGATCTGGACCACCCTTGCCGGCAATCAAACAGGATGTACCCAGCACGTTTCCATTGGCCGAGTCTTCAAGCACAAACACGTACACCGCGTCTTCGTTGCCCTCAGTTCCAAGAAATGATTTTTCAGATTGACTCACACGCGCTTCCAACGCGACTGGGTCGGCTGGAATATTCCCCGAATGCACAGTTCTGGCCATGCGAAGCAGCGAGGGAATGTCTTTGGGCATGGCTGGTCGAATAACAAACATCAGCCCGCTGCCTCCATGTCCCCAATGCACTGACCGATGACATCCATGGCTGTATCGAGGTGACTTTGTTCAAGGACCCCAACTGGCGCGAGCATGCGAAGGTGGAACGGACCATGGCCGCAAAAGAACAGCAACAGTCCTGCGTCAAAGCACCGCTTGACCAAGTCGATGATGCGAGTCTTGTCACCTCCGAAGGGCGTCAGCCGCATCATGCCACCGCAGCCACCGGCCAATTCCATGTTGCCCCCAGCGGCGGCGACCGATTGAAATGCCTTGGAATGATCGCTCATGAGCGACTTCGCTCGTTGCAGAAAGTGCTTGTGCAGTACGGCAATTCGCCCGTTTGGACCGTAATAGTCTCCGCTGCGTAGACGATCAATGATGCAGCGGCCCACTCGAAAGCCCGCCGTGGAGCCGATGAACGTACCACTTAGAAGTCCCGGCCGCGGATTGAAGTCTGCTCTAAACAGCGTTGCGCACACCTGCGACATCTTGCCGACCGTAAGCACATCGACAAGATCTTCTAAGCCAAGAAACTGCTGCCGGAACATACATTCCGTTCGACCAAAGGTCTGTACCTCGTCGAACCAAACGGGAACACCCGCCGCTCGTGCTCGCTCAAGTAGTGGACGCAAGAACGCATCAGTCGCTGGCACAAAGCCACCTTCACCCAGCACTGGCTCAAGCACGATGCACGCGTACTGTGATGGATACCGCCTAAGACATTCATTCAATGCCGCCATGGCCGCATCTGCTGACCCCTCAGGATCGGTAAGGTCGAGATAAGGCAGATAATCAACCAGTGTCGACAAGGCAATGCCGTCTCGGGCACCAGCGCTATCGCCGATTTGCGACATGGTTGTGGTTCGGCCGGCGAAGCAATGTGCAAAGGCAAGAATACGAGGCGCACCGTTGGTCTTTTGCATACAGACCTTCAGCGCGTTTTCATTTGCAACGGCGCCACTACAACACGGAAACACGTGCGCCAATTGACTCTGGCCAGTGCGAGCTACGCTCAACAGCGCGTCCATGAAGTCAACCGCGTCGACGTTGCATTGCAAGTTGCCCTGCATCACGGTGTCCGTTGTTGCTGCTTCCAAGGTGGCCCTGAGCAGATCGCTATCGCCGTGCCCGAACCCTTGGACGCCAATGCCCGTGATCATGTCGAGTTTCACCGAGCCATCCATGCACTCTACGAATGGTCCCCACCCACGGCCAGAACCCATAAACGGAAAGAATGCACCGCGACCGCGCAGCGTGCCGAGGCGCTCAAGGGCTTCATCACCAGCACCAGGCGAGGTGGCGGGAGCGATTGCGTCAAAGCCTGATCGCTGGGCCACAATGGTGGCGACGAGGGCATCGAGGTCAGCGGTGGTGTCGGTGCTCATGGAGCAGCATTGTAGAGCCACGTGGAGAATTGCTTAGAACGCCAGTTCCACCCAGCAGCCCTGGTCAGCCTCGCCCCGACAAGCATGTAGAACCCGCCCGAGGGGATCTGCAATGACGCAGGCATTGGTGGCTGTTGGCTCGCCGTCATCGTGACGCCGGTTGATGGAATACACCCCGTCGCTTCGATCTGCAAACAATCCTCGGATGTCATCCACCGACACCATGTCACGCTCCCCCCACTGCTGGGCGCGTGCGAAGCGTGCTATTGATGACTCCCCTGGCACTTCAGCATCGTCACGGCCATCTGCAAGACAGTGATTCGTACGCACGAGCGTCGCATCGAAGCCCTCACGGCGCGTACAGGCCATGGCGTCGCACTCCAACTCGAGTACGCCTGTTGCATCGGCGAACCAGTAGGTGTGTGCGGCGATGCGGGGCGCTTGCACGATGCACTCGCTCGCTTCACGACGATCGCCAAGATGCACCGCTTTGTGTAGGAGTGACATATACCCAACACCTACTCGTGCCCCGGCAACTTTGATATTCGTAGTGCCTACCGCAAGGCCAAACTCATTCATACCCATGAGTGTTGGACCTCCCGCCACGGTGACAGCCCACGTGCGGGGTCCCTCATCGGGTGTGCGGTGAACCGCCACAATGCTCTCAACATCTCCAGCAACCAAGTCCCATGTCTGCCCAGCTAAGGGGCCACCCGTGTTGGATTTCACAGCGGGCACCATGGCAGCAGTACACCCCTCGGCATCGGTTTGAGCTGGTACGCATGCAAGATCGCGAATGTCGGTGAGGTTGACCATTGCATAGAGCAAGGCTGCATCCACGTCGGCCCCTGCTGCAACCCCTAGGTGCTCATCGTATCCCGCAGAATCCCATCCACGAAGTACGTCAAGGCAATCTGCACCCAGAGCGACAAGCTCAACGTCAACTTCGCGTTCGGCAAGGTACTGGGCCGCTGATCCACGGCGCCGCTCGAGAAGCCCTTTGATTGTTGCGCGAAGCGATTCCCCAAGCGACTCGCCCATGCTCCGCCTTGACCCGGACACCTCAATGGTCTGTAGTTCCACCATGGGCCACATCGTAGGCACCCCACCGCACTGAAGCACTTAGGTTTGAGGCTCGATTCGATCGATTGCCGCAGGGCCAGTGACGTGTGTCGGTGTGCCCAATTCAATGCGCAGGGCTCCACCTGGCATATGGACTTCCACGTCGGCCTCGCACAAGCCACGTGCGTGCAGCGCCGCCACTGACGCCTGTGCTCCCGTGGCACAGGCCGCGGTGGGGCCAACACCACGCTCGATGGGCAATAATGCGAGCGATCTCGGCGATAGCACCTTGACCAAGTGAAGATTCACCCCGCCTTGGCGAAGGTCCTGCGCCGCTGGGCCAATGGTGTTGACTAGTTCGGCGCTTGGTGCCTCGTCAACGACACAAATCAAGTGTGGGTTGCCCGTAGAGACCGGAAACAGTGTCAGGGGCCCGGTACCTAACTCGACACAGATGCAATCATCTGCATCGGCTTGCTGAGCAAGGCCAATAGCACTGGCCCCAAGTTGGGCCTCTGGCATGTCCACCGTGACCATCCACACGCCATCGCCCTGTGGCTCGACACGCCCACGATGCCGACCGATATCGCTCTCCATGATGAGCTCGCCCCCGTGAGGGCAGCCAATGGCCGCGACGCATCGCATGCCGTTACCGCACACGCCACCGTCACTTCCATCACGGTTGTACACACGCACACCAATAACATCATCGCCGCGATCTTCTAGCACCAGCAACGCGTCAATTGCGTGCCGCGTGGTGCGAGCGAGTTCTGCTGGGTCAGCGCCGTTGAGATGAGTGATATCAACAAGCAACACACGGTTGCCTGTGCCGTGCATTCGAATGCCTTGAATATCGTTTGAGTCGGTCATCGTCCAGTGCGGCTGGGCGGGCGGTGAACGCAGCCTAGGTCCACCACTACAGCATCATGACGATACCAATCTACATTCAGCGTGTCCTCATCCACGAATGACATGACAAGGCAGTTCGCCCGCGTCCCGTCGGCGTACTGCAAGTCACCAAAACCCGGACCTGCATGTTCCCAGTTGCGGTGGGATGTTGCATGAAAGTGAAAGTGAAATAGTACCGTGTACCCAGCATCAAACATTTCTTGAGGCGCGTTGAATCGCAGGTCGTGGTGACGCAGACGAGGCTTGAATTCGAGAATCTCGTATCGCCCTTTACCATCGAGTGACAGAATGCCTCCAAATTCAGTCGTGGTGTCTGCGTTGTCGCGGTCGGCGTAATCGAAGAGGTGGTCCACCACCGGCTGCAGATCTATCGCGTCCAGCGCAAGCGTCAGCGCGACTGCATCGCCCCAAGTAAGCTCATGAGCATGCGTCTGGAGCTTCTCAGACACGAAGATGCCGTCTTTGTAATACGCATCGGCATCTCGATAATGCTGCACACCTTCAAGTCGCTCGTGCAACGAAGCCACGATGCTGTCGACGTGCCCACCGGCGAGGTCAGGGCGATGACGCATGGCCGCAACCGCTATGGGCAAGTCACGGATACGAAGCCCTTCACGGCGGTTCTTTGGCATGTGCGCACAGGCCGCAGCGGCTTGCGACCAGAATGCCCGACGCTCAGGCGCTCGTAGTTTGCGCAGCCAGAGAATCTCTTCGCGGTTCCACGGCACAGTGCCGAACGCAATGGCGGCAGCGTGCAAGTCGATGAGCATCGAATTGGCCTCGGTTTTCGGATCGACTGCCTGAATCCATTCAACCAATGCAGCTCGGGCCCCAAGGCGATGCAGCAAGTCCCAGCAGCGATGTCGAAATGCCTCTTGTGATGGCTTGTCGTGCATGAGCAATTGCGCCCACACAACGTCGGTGAGATTGCGATCGACCACCAACATTTGTAAAGCGCCAAACTCGGGCCGCTGTGTTTCGGGTAGGCCGCCGGTCCATGGTCGCCCCCAACTGCTACACAGCGCCTCCTCCAAGGTGGCCTTTTCAGTATCCGTCCATGCCTGCTCACCAATCCACGTGCATAACACACGCAGCCATGGCTTATCTGTGATGCGTGGCAAACGCTGTCGGCACGTGCGTACCAAATGGGCTCGGTCAAGTTCGAGCAGTTGATGCAGGCCACGACGCCGCACATCAAGTTCGTAGCCAGATCGATAGATGAGGCCTTGGAGCGCATCGATTGCAACTGCGTCGTCTCGAGGCGCCGCTTCCAATTGGCTCATAGCAGCGCGATGATGCATAAGCGGGGCAGATTGATCTGCCAAGGTGGCCGCGGAGTCCCGGACGTTGGGCGCACAGCCCATGAGCAAGATCAACAACGGCAAAAGGCGATGCATGGGCAACATCGTAATGGGAAGCCCAAGGGCACCATTGAGTCCTCAACGCCTTGAGCTACCAGAACCCGCTAGCATTGAAGATATGACTGACCCTGCTCCAGATCATTCCACTGTCGAAGCTGTGCTTGAGGCCATACGGCCATCCATCAAGGCTGATGGCGGCGATGTGGAACTGGTGGGCATCACGGATGGGGGCATTGTGCAAGTTCGCCTCCTAGGGGCTTGTGTGGGGTGCCCCAGCAGCCATATGACCCTTCGTGATGGCCTAGAGGCGAATTTGGTGGGTCGAATTCCTGGGGTGAACGGCGTGGAGGCCGTCAAGGATGACTGAATATTCCACCCAAGGCACGCTGAAGACTTGGAAGTGGTCCCCTGCTGGTGTACGCTCCGACATGGTGGGCGCTGTCGTTTCGTAACGGTGGTGCATTGTCAGGACGGCAGTTACAAGGCAGGAGGGCCGAGGTATGCTCGTCATCACGAGACGTGAAGGTGAAGAAGTAGTCATTGGAGATCCGGCGAACCCCATTGGGGTCGTTCGCATCGCGAGTGTGAAAGGTGATCGAGTTCGACTCGCGTTGAACTTCCCGCGAGAGGTTGAAGTTCACCGCCGCGAGGTCGCCGACCAGATCATTTCAGAGAAGCCCTCGATTGCAGGCAAAATCCGGCCAGCATCTGGCTGAGAGGTGATTGGTCCCAGATCCGCGGTATGCCCTGATTGACGTAAGACAATGCGTTGAAAGCTGAGGGTCTGCCAAGGCAGCGTCTAAAAACAGTTCGTGACGCGTGGTGGGACGCGTCACGAACCGGGAAGGGGAGTCCCGTGGCCTAAGGCCCTTGGGACTCTGTGAGGAATGTTCGCGAATCGTCCATGATCCGCGTCCGCAACGAGCGTCTACTCGCCGCTGTGTGGGCCGTCCTTGGCCCGTCGTGCATCACGGTGTGGCCTCCCTGCCATATGCGAAGGCGTCCGTGCCATCGCCAGTCGTGATGCATACGTGAAGTGCCCTGTGTGCAGGCCATCCATGGCCTGCAAGGTGGTTCCGCTGGAATCAGTGGGTGGGAATCAGTGTCCCTCCCGTGTCTGGCCACGCCGTTGCATGGCTTGTCGTGCCCGAACCATGATGTCCGCCTGCTGTGCCAAACGCTCGTCGCGCTGCGTCGCCCATCGCTGTGCATCGCGCAGTTCCAGGTGATCCTTCACCCCAAGTAAGACCACGTTGGAACCAAGTTGAGCCATGTTGAGTAATCGCTCGGGAATCCTGATACGCCCTGCCGAATCCAGTTCGGCGTGTGTCGACTGCGAATAGAGCAGTTCTTCGAACTCCAGCATGTCCTCGTCGGGAAGCAGTGACCCCTCGCTGGCGGCCGCCATCTGTTCGAAGGTCTTCGCCGGCCACAGCCACAGTGCGTCCGAAGGCCCCGGTGCGAGATACAGGCCTCGCCCATGCACTGCAGGATCGAGCCTGCTGCGAACCTCGGAGGGAATCGCAAGCCGGCCCTTGGCATCCACAGTGTGTTCGTACTCGCCTGTAAAGAGCACGGGATCGTTCCTTGGTGTTCAGCAAGCCCTTCAACCTTTTGCAACTGCCGAGCCCACCTCGACGTTGCCCTCACGGTCGCAATGGTGTTGGCCAACACGACGCGTGGAACCTATCCCACAATCCCCCACTTCGCAACACTTCTCGACACAAATCCCCAAAAACTGGGCCAAAGCCCCTCAAAACTTCACTCTAGGCACCAAACAAAACCCGGCCATTGGTTTGGGAGGCTGCTTTGGAGGCTCAGAGAACGCGCCCAACGCCTGAGGGGCTACTGCCCCTCATCGCCGATAGCAGTGCCCATTCTGGACTCGTACCTTTTCAGAGTTTTTCCGAGCCTGCCGCCTCCCCTGAGGCAAACTTCCCCTCTTGAAGACAACATGGATGACCTTGCAATCAATCCTGAGATCTTGCGGCACCTGCCCCACGGCCGGTTCCTGCTCACAGCGCACCACGGCGACAAGCGCACCGGAATCATTACTCCCTGGGTTGCCCCTTGCAGCGATGAACCGATCTTGCTGACAGTATCTGTGCCACGTGGCAGTTTGGTTGAACCCCTTATTCGTGACAGCCGACGATTCACCCTTGGCGTGCCGTGCCCAGAAGATCGAGTCGTCCCTAGGCGATTCCACGACGAACTCAAGCGAGATGAAGACCCCTTCGTGGGTGTGATGATGCATGAACTCCCCAACGGCGGACTCATGCCGGCATCTTGCCCGCACTGGATTGAGTGCCAACTATCGGGCCACCTTGCCCCAGATTCCGGACACCGCGTCTACTTGGGATTGGTCGTGGCAACAAGTTTGCCCACTGCGTCCTCTGGCAAGGGGCCCGCATTAGTCGAAAGTCGTTCCGCCTAAACGAACCAACGCTGATTGCTGCCCTGCTAGCGTACGTAGCTCATGCCACGATCCGCTGCCAACCTGCACGCCCTGAACTATCGCCATGAAGCAAAGGCGTTCGATGCACCTGCAGTGCCCATCATCGACGCACACATTCACTTACGCGGACTCGAGGCTGTCACGGTCTACCGCGACGTGGCCGACTGCTATGGCATCGATACCGTCCTCACAATGACACCCCTAGACCAAGTCCAGGACGTCACCAAGGTAATGGGCGACCGGGCTCAATTCATCGCCGTACCCGATTGGCGAAGTGACGATTCCAAACACGCACACGGGGAAGGCTTTGACGAACGCATCCGACAATTTGCTGATCTAGGTGCTCCACTGGCCAAATTCTGGACCGCCCCCCGGGCACGCCAATATGCGCGTGATATGGGCGATCCACATTTCTTGGATCTCGACGGCCCGGTACGTCGCCGCCAAATTGAACTCGCCGCGTCCCTAGGCATGGGCATCATGGTGCACATTGCCGACCCTGACACATGGTTCCAAACAACCTACGCCGACGCTACGCAGTGGGGCACCAAGGCTGAGCAATACGAACCCTTTGAGCGCATGGTCAGTGAGGTACAGGTGCCTTGGATCGCAGCACACATGGGCGGCTGGCCAGAAGATCTGGATTTTCTCGATGGCCTCCTTTTGCGACATGACAACTTGCACCTCGATACTAGCGCCACCAAATGGATGGTGCGTGAGCTAAGCAAGCACGACACGCCACGCCTTGCATCCTTTCTAGGGCGGTGGCCCAACCGAATTTGCTTTGGCTCCGATATCGTCACGCAAAACGACCATCTCGATGCCTCGAGCGATGAAGGCATGGCCGCCAAAGCAAACTCGCCCGACGAAGCGTTTGACCTATACGCCAGCCGATACTGGGCCCTACGAACACTGTGGGAACGCACTTGGTCGGGACCTTCGCCCATAGCGGACCCTGACCTTCACATGATCGACCCAACGGTGGATGAGATGGCGTCGCCCCACCTGAAAGGTCATGGACTCGACCATGGCCTCCTGCAACAGTTGTACAGCCGTGCTACGCAGGGGCTACTTGATCAACTGCGCTGCGCCGCAACATAAAGTTCGTCAGAACACCGATCATCGGTCGCCTGCCAGGCTGCAATGCGAGCCGCTCGTGTGCATACAGGAGCCTGTGATTGCATCTTCTCCACCGCCGCCCCCGCACGAACATCACAGTTGAGGACCGTGCCATCGTCGACACCCAGTACACTCGCCGCAGCGTGGCCCCGTGGCAAGATCAGACGACTTCCCCGCGCCCACAATGCCACTAGCCCAAGCACTGATTCGCTCCCTCGCCATGTCGCAGCGGGCGCTGCGCCACCAACCCATGCACACCCTCGGGGGCGAGCCGAATCAAGGCCTGGCAACTGCAAACTTCTAAGTAACGAGTGACACGCAGACGTATCCGCAAACGACCCTGTGGCAATACACCGCATGGGTTGCCCGATAAGCCCAAGCCGAATCACCGGATCGAGCACTGACCGCACTCGAAGTCCCACATCGCCCTCACCAAGGACTTCAACGGCATCCGCATCGAGTTCGCCATGATGCAGTTCATGCTTCGGTGCAAACTCATGTACCCGAGCACGGCCGCCCGTCCATGCATCAATGCGATCACCGAGCATTGGCGATGACACAAACACCGGCATCCGCCGATCACGCATCCAATGCATCGCAGCCGTTCGGATGGCTCGATCACTCAATCCATCAAGCACCGCGGCACAGGGCAACGTCTGCGCCCCCACAGCAGTCAACGCACGCTCGCCCCATGCCATGAGCATGTCGACTGAGCGACCGTTCAACCACCGCCGCAACGATCGCGCACCGGGCCGACCACCAGGCAAGACCACAACTCCAGGCCCTGCTGGAGCAGCACCAAGGACAACAAGGGCCTGTGGCCGCTGCATCGGATCACCCAACCGCCTCAATTCCAACTGATTCACGAGCGCCGGGCGATCTCGCAGCGATTGCCCATCAATGACGTGCACGGTGCGTGTCACAGTCGCTTCATCTTCTCGCCGCCCTGGGTGTAGCGCGTTGTCACAAAGAGCCGTGCAATGCTGTCTCCAGACTCCACTGCAAGATACCGACGCAATTTGGTCATGCCACCACTTCCAATAAACTGCCCAAGGTCCTGTCTTGGCACAATCACTTGAATCGGATGGCCCGTTCCGGCTTGGAACTTCTCTTTCTCAGGAAACAGCCGCTCGCCGGTTTCCACATCAAGCACGCGCACATTAAAGAGCGCCAATGGATCTGGGCTCAGACCATCTGTGGTGATACGAAACTGCAAGGCTTCGATGTAAATGACCTGATCTGCACCAACGGCAGCACCAATTTGGTCGATACCCGCAGGCGTTCCTGCCGTATCAAGCCGCCGCGCCGCTGCCATGGCATCTCGGGGCGAGATCATGTCCGTCATGCCGCCCTCTTCCATGAGTACGGCTGTAAGTTCATCGGAAATTTGACGACGCAAACGCACCGGACTGATCTGATTTCGCCGGTCATCAATGAACACCACCGTTGCCACGTTGCGCATGTGATACTTCGCCTCGATGACTGGATCAGGACGAATGATTGCGTCAACAGTTGCCGCGATATTGCAACCACCTGCCGTAAGCATGACCAATGACGCGAAGAACCCAGCCAATCGAGTGATCGAGTGCGTCACTGCCCAGACTCCACACGAGACTCGCCGCGGAATTTGTCGGGATACTTGGGTTCAAGGTGCGTGTAGAACAACCACACCGTTCGCTTGATGAAATTAGCTTCAAGCCCCATTCGAATTGACTGCTCCGATGCGGAGTCTCGATCCAGCGAATTGACATCTGGGAAAACGGCACTGATACGCCACGCATCGATGAAATCATCAGGGTCAAGCCCGCCCTCTTCGACAATGCCCACTTCCGCTTCCACTACGCCCTCCCAAATCCATGTATTGCCCTGTGGATGCAGTCGGAACATCTGCAGGTCAACCCACAGCACTCGTTCAACGCCTAACTGCTGCGCCACTTCGCCCCGAGGCAACAAGTTCCACTCGGGCGTTCGATACTGCCACTGCAAGACGTGCTGCGGCGGGAGCACCCTTGCACCTGGCACGTGCTTTGCAATCGCCCGCGATATGTTCACTGCCAACTCTGGCACTAGGTTGGGTCGTTCGTATCTCAACGCCAAGTCGGAGTCCACCAACACAGCAACTGTGCGATGCTCCAGACCTTCGTATTCCGGCAGCACTTCGATTTCCTTTTGGTACTCGAAGTTCTGCGCCATGCCGCCGCTGGCATATATCAGCGCGCAACCACCCACGAACATTCCCGCCAACCCAAGGGTCAGCAGCAAAAACATCGCGATGATCGATCCGTGCATCCTGCTCATGGGGTCACTCCTGACTGCCAAGACCACATCTTCCATGCCCAAGCCGCTAACAGCAAGCCCAAGACCCCCCAACCGACAGAACCTCGCATCACAGCGGCTGTGATGGGACGCTGCACTGGGGCTCCAGTTGCTGCGGCCCACAGGCCTGCCAAGGCTGTCATTGCAGCGGCGATGGCCAATAGCATCCCCATAGGTTGCGCTATAAGGCTAGACAGTAAATCTCCTCGCACCGCCCAAGAAAAGGCCGTCGTCATGCCACAACTTGGGCATGGGAGATCCGCCATGGCGGCCCATCCACAAGCTGGAAGGCCCAATGCCGTGTGCGTGCCCATTCCTTGAGCAGCGGGCGTGATCGATGCGGCAATAACCAAGGGTGCAGCAGCGCACGTCGCCACGAGCAATGCAGCCAATCGCCCTGTGGGGCGAAGTTTGCATTCGGTCATGCTTTGGTGGGCGGCCATCCGGGCACGGTACCGGCCGAAGGCCCTGCAGACAATGATCGACCCTGTGCAGGCAGCACGAGAGGGCCCTGTGGCCCTTCAATCACCACATGCACCGGCCAGGGCCCATCACGCAACACGGCGGCCCAGTGCACATCGCCAACAAGAATGTGACCTTGGACCACGCCATTGCCAGGCAGCATTGAAGCGTGCTGTGCTGCCCAGCCAATAGCGGCCACGAGATCCGCCAACAGCGAAGCGGGGGCAACAGCATGCAGCATGCCTTGCCCGTCCGTTGCAAACACCACGCCCGTGGCCCATGGACACACCACCGCCAAAGCTTGTAGCCCCTGGGGAAGTGGCCGCGGGCCCTCGCCTACTGCTGCAGTTGCCTCAGGCGCGATGGGGTCACTTGGTGCCGATGCGGCAACTGGCGTGCTCCCTAGATCCTCGCACGCCCGTGGCGGATCATCGCTGTGCGAGGACACAGTGCCTCTAGGCTGCACCGAGGAAGGGCTGTCTTCTACTGTGGGACGTTCGCCCGTGGCAGTTGATCGCGACCCCGCTGCGGCAACCAACATGGACACAACCGCTCCAATTCCACCATCGGGCATGGCCATTGGAGTCCACCGACGATGCGCCCCGTCGGCTTGGGGCAAGCACCCAAGCACAGTTGGCTCAACACCCAGTCGCGCGCGAGCGGTTTGCACAAACCGATCGCCAGCAGCCATTGTGTTTGTGCCCGCGAGCACCAAACTAACCCTTGGCATACGACCAGGGCGGTCGATTAACAACTGCTTCAAAAGTGTATATGCCGCAACAATTGCTGCTTCATCAACACCGGTTATCAACGTGACTTCGTCAACACCGGCCAACGTTAAGCCCTGCACATCGCTGCCAGCTGAAACCACCCAACGATGTCCCGGTGGAGCTGATTCAAATAGTGAGGAAAGCGTATTGCCCGATGCCTGGCCGCCTAATTGGACCGCTTGGAGTTCACCGAATCGAGCTTGCATGTAGGTGCCGGTCCCTCGACCGGCCACCAAATCGGCGGCAGCGGCGCGCCATCCGTCACCACGCGAGGGCAAATTGCCATCAAGCAACACGGTCACACGGTCGGGTTGCGGCACGGGCGCTGAACCCAACAGCAGGTCCGCCATGGCCTCGATGTCTCGCCGCACACGGCTCATTGTGTCGTGGCAGTGACCCGAAGTAGACTCGCGCCACCACCGCCAACGGCCTCGGCCGTGTCATCATTGAACGGATCCGCCCCAGGCGTTCCGTCCACCACTACTTGGTACCGATACGTGCCAGGATCAAGAGCCACGATCGCCTGGAACAGGCCACTTTGCGCGTCCCATCGCATTGGTGTTGCAATAGCCGACCATCCATTGAAGTCGCCGCGGACGGCATAGCTCTGGCCGGGCCGACCTGGTTGTCGAAAGCAAACGCCCCCCGCGGTCGTATGCACCCCGCAAGACGCTATTGCGGGCGTTGCCACTGTGGCTCCATCATGCGCCCCCGCGGGCTCTGGATGCAAATCCAGTGGGGCGTCATCGACCTGCAAACTCGGCGATGGGGCCATAGGTTCAAAGGTCGCCTCTGGCTCTGACGGCCCGGGTACAGCCGTGTGTGTCCGCAGTCGATTGAGCATTTCCGCAGCACGCGAGCCCGTGCCCCCTGTTGGGGGCCCCGCGTTGGGTGCTTGCGTTTCTAGCCACTCCAACAGTTGCATGAAGTCAGCCTGCGCCTCGCCCTCGGGCTCAAGCTCACAAACGGGCAGCCCCAAACTGGCAGATTCACGCAGCGCCTCGTGCTCATGAATGACCACTGGCGCAACACGACCGGTGAACTGTCGCTTGAGTGTTTCGAGAATCCGGCTGGAAATGCGGGACTGTGGATCGTGAATGGTCGGCAGGACCCATCGCTGCAAATCGCGACCCAGTCGCCGCACGACAGCCTCGATGGTGTCCCATTGTCGCTGGGCACCCTTGAGTGAGAAGTAGCCTGTTTCTACCGGAATCAGGGCCTCGCGAGCTGCTTGTAACGCAGCCATTGTCAGCAAACCCAATGACGGTGGACAATCGATCAGGCATAAATCAAAGCGATCATGCACGGTCGAAAGAAACTCCCCGAGCCTCCGATCTGCTCGTGGCCCCCCCGCACCGGCTTCCACCGACGACAACAACACCGTGCTGGGCAGGATGTGTAGCCGAGGATCGACAGGCCAGAAAATGGACTCCGCATCGATACGCTCACCAAGCAAAACTGCCGTAGAACCGCCTTCAATGCGTTCCTCGGGAATACCCAAGCCCGCAGCACAATGGCCCTGAGGGTCCATATCGACCAACAGCGTCCGCTGGGATTGGCGTGCGGCGACCGCGGCCAAATTAATGGCCGTCGTGGTTTTGCCGCAACCACCCTTCTGATTGACAAGTGCAATGATGCGCACGAAGCGGTCGGGCCTCCTTGCCCGATGCTCTGCCTATCGGTCTGTTGGCTCGGCCGACTACAGGTTTCCAGTTACGAGGCCCCGACGCATCGCCATGCGTCAAGGACTTGCTCGTGAGAGACATCGTCACGAATGACAGCGCCACCACCAGTACATGGCACGACTAGCCGCAGGGTGCCATCAACCACCTTCTTGTCAAACCGCATTCGCTCAAGTAACTCAGACGCTGGTGCGGGTCCGGGCAATTCCATTGGCAATTGAACTGCCCCAAGCAAACTGGTGAGTGCTTCAAGCGATGCCTCGTCGAAGGACCCCAGTTTCACACCAACATGTGCTGCAGCGACAAGCCCGATTGAAACGGCCTCGCCGTGATGTAGATCCAGCGCTGGACGGCCTTCGATGGCGTGGGCGAATGTGTGGCCGAGGTTGAGCAGCATCCGGCTTCCAGCTTCACGCTCGTCCTGAGCAACAACACGGGCCTTGACTGCCACGGCCTGTGCAATGAGCGATGCTGCATGCTCAAGGTTGCCCGAGGCGATCGCCGGACCAGTTGTCTGCAGCATGGTCATCAAGGTCTCATCGCCCAGCAAAGCGTGCTTGACGCACTCGGCAAGGCCACATCGAAGTTCACGCTCAGGCAGTGTCGAGAGGGTCTGCGGATCTGCAAGCACCAACTTTGGGGGCCAAAAGGCCCCGGCCAAGTTCTTGCCTAGCCCCCCCCCAACCAAATCTGGCAGGGGCACATTGACGCCAGTCTTGCCGCCAATTGAGGCATCTACCATTGCCAGCAGCGTCGTGGGAACTTGAATGACATCGATTCCCCGAAGCCATGTGGCCGCAGCAAACCCCGCCACGTCACCGGTCAACCCCCCACCCACAGCGACGATGGCGTCGTTTCGTCCAAGACCCGCTTGGAGCGCTGCGTCCCACACGTTGGCGACAACCTCGATGGTCTTGCGCACTTCAGCAGCACGAATGGATGTCTGGCTTACCTCAAAGTCGGCCTCTCGTAACGTGGAGGCAACGGATAGGGCGTGGGATGCAGTCAATGCGTCGTCTGCCACGAGTAGGACTCGTCTACCGCCAAGCAACGATGCGCACAACCCGCCCAACTGCTCCAATGCGCCTGAGGCAACAATGACGTCGTAGGCACCGCGACTTGCATCGACAGTCAGGGTGGTCATTGTGAAGATGAAGCGCTGCGCCGCGCCAACTCCGACAGGGCATCCGCCGGGTCGGCCGGCAGTGCGTCTTCTTCTGCAAGATCGCCAAGCGCCTCGGCGTCATCATCGAACACAATCATTGGCCGACTGCTTGCACGCGACCGAGCGACGAGCACGGATACCACACAAAGGCCCACCATCAACACAATCAGTATGCCGAGCATCATGCTCAGATCGCCCATACCGGTGCTTATAGCTGTCGGCGCCTCAGCGGCTTTGACGCGGGGCACCGTTCGAGATTGTCCAGATTGATCGCGGTACGACTGCGTGCCGTCAGGCCGCGCCGAAAAATCAACGGCTTGGTTGACGATGAGATGTTCGCCCCAAGCCTGAGGAACGATCGCCACCAGCAGACCCTTGGCAGGGTCGCGAATGAACACTTCGAGCATGCCATCTTGGGGTGCGGGAAGTGGTTGCACCTGCTCCACCTTCCCGCTGACACGAACGCTCGGGGCACCTCGGTGGGTTGCTTGGGTAGCCTGTGCATTGATGCTCGGCGTATCCAGAGGGATGGCCGCTGGCGTCGCAAAGAGCGGCACCATAAGCAACCACGGCACGAGCATCTGATAGACCATGAAGAAGCGACCCCAAGGGGATTCGAACCCCTGTTTCCAGGATGAAAACCTGGCGTCCTGACCTGACTAGACGATGGGGTCTCGGGTTGGGGATGATAGCGTCTTGAAGCTCTGCATATGACCAGCACCCCCACCATCCTGTGTCCACTTGAGTTCGAAGCCCGGGCCCTGGCCCCACTGCAGCGTGAAGGACTCGCCACTGTGCTGTGCACCGGGCCTGGACCACGACGGGTGGCTACAGCGGTGGCGAACGCAGGAAGTGATGCCCCCTTGGTCTTAGCAGGCCTGGCCACCGCGTTGACTGACGAATGTGCTGCCGGCGACGTCGTCTGGGCGAACCGAGTCTGCGGCATCGAGGCCACGCCCACTCTGCATGTTCCTGCCTCATCAAACCCCACTGCACGCGGCGTTGCCATGTGCGCAGTTCGTGATGTCCTGCCGGATCGGCCATGCCGCCTAGCGGTCGCGCGGGCCACGAATGCCCAGGTTGCTGATCTGGAGTGTCAAACATTCGCAGCAGCGGCTAGCGATCGGAAAGGCCCTTGGGGCATTGTGCGAGGCATCAGCGATGACATCAACGCCCAGTTGCCGCCTGTGGAGACATGGGTAGATGCCCATGGCCGCACACGACCAATGCAGGTGGCTCGATGGCTGGCCATCCACCCAGGCTCCATTGGCCGCGTCATACGCCTTGGCCGCGATGCAACAACCGCGATGATGGCCGTTCGACGTGTAGTAGTACAGATGCAGGCAACTGGTCCCTGACGCCGCCTGCGCTGCATGTGGCGGGTAAGGTAGTAGCGGATATGCACAAGGAACTCCCATGCCAGCCGCACTCTTGACGACCGCAGTCGCCCTTCCATTTGCGATTGGGCCCTCATCCAATACGTCCTTGGAAACACAGTTGCGCAGTGCGCTCACGCCACAGCCCGTCGCAACAGTCAGCCATATGGACGAGCACACGCCTCTGGCCCCTCTTGATGCCAAGCCGTGGCGCATTGCGTGGCAAGATGCGCCCGACACAGATGAGATTGTGGATTCCACCACGCCTGAAGTACCCCAGTTCGGTGCCGAAGGCTCAATGCGGTGGACCGTGCTCGGGGGATTCGGCGCCCAAGTTGTTGAACCTCGCAACAAAGAGGCCTTTCTTGGACTTGGTCTGCAGTATTACATCGTCGATGGCTTTGCCTTCGCGCCTCAGGTCAAGATGTGGGGATTCTTCCAGAGTGGTCAAGATGCTGTGGGTGGCTCGCTGGACATCTTGTTCCAGTGGCACATCATTCGGCAAGAGACGTGGTCGTTCTTTGGTGACTTTGGCTGTGGCATGCTCGGGACGAGTGAGAACGTGCCTATCGGCGGATCGCAATTCAACTTTACGCCCCAGGCAGGTGTCGGATTCACCTTCGACGTTGGCAACGACCGCCGCGCCGTCGTCGGCGTGAAGTGGCATCACATTTCAAATGCATCCCTATACCGCAACAATCCTGGCCGCGACAGCATTCTTGTCTACGGCGGGCTCAACTTGCCATTTTGATCTGATGCTCACAGACAAGGTGCTCCACACCCTGTCCAGCCAAGCCATTACGCCCAACGTTTGAAGACGAGGCTCACATTCGAGCCACCGAAGCCAAAGGTGTTGTTCAGAGCGATGTCGACTGGCCTGTCCTGTGCTTCATTGGCGACAAAATCAAGGTCCATGCCTTCATCTGGCGAATCAAGGTTGATCGTTGGTGGCAATACGCCCTTTCGCAACGCCTGAATAACAGCAACCGACTCAAGGCCGCCCGCAGCACCAAGAGCATGACCAGTCATGGACTTCGTTGATGACATTGCAAGGGTGTAGGCGTGGTCACCAAACAGTGCTTTGGCGGCACTGACCTCAGCAATATCTCCAAGCGGGGTCGATGTGCCATGCGCGTTGATATACCCCACTGCGTCAGGCGCGATGCCCGCGTCTTGCAACGCAAACTTCATGGCCATGTGCGCGCCGGCGCCGTCTGGATCCGGCGCGGCAATGTGATGCGCGTCCCCGGTAATGCCAAAGCCGACAACTTCGGCAAGGATGTCCGCCCCACGGGCCTTGGCGTGCTCGAATTCCTCAAGCACTAAAATTGCAGCTCCTTCAGAGAGTACAAAGCCATCCCGATCCACATCAAAGGGGCGTGAGGCACGCTCTGGTTCATCGTTTCGAGTTGACAGCGCTTTCATCACGCCAAAAGCGGAGATGCACAACCGCGATACGGCCGCTTCACTACCCCCGGCAAGGACGATGTCGACCGTGCCACGCTGAATCTGAGTGAAGGCGTCGGCGATGGCATGTCCACCCGTGGCACATGCGGTCGCGGGCGCCATATTCCACCCCTTCAGATTGAATTTGATCGAGGTGTGCCCAGCTGTGGCGTTGACCATGAGCCGAGGCACGACAAATGGGGTCAACCGCCGAGGTCCCTTAGCCTCCAGACGACCAATTTGCTCTTCAATTGTGATGATGCCGCCGATACCCGAACCAATAGCGACGCCACGCCGATATGGATCGCCGCTGCCAAAGTCGAAACCGCAATGCTCTACCGCTTCGGTTGCTGCTGCGACCCCAAGTTGGGCAACGCGATCAACTTTCTTCGCCTCTCGTGCATCCATGGCACGCGTGGGGTCAAAGCCACGAACCTGCCCGGCAATCGTGGTGGGCCACTGTTCGTCGTACTCAAATGCATCGATCGTTGACACACCTGATCGGCCCGCTGTCAGCGACGACCAGAATGACTCCACATCCAAGCCGACGTTGGTCACGGCACCAAGGCCGGTCACGACAACTCGTCTTTTCTCACTCATGTGAAAACTCCCGACGCCTATGCCTCATTGGCATCATGTTGGCATCAGCGACAGGTCGCCGCCGGTACGTGGCTCACGACCAAAGTCACGAACACGCACCCACAAACACACGCATCGGCGCAGGCCGCACAGGAAACACGTGTGGCCGTGTGTGGAAATCACGCCAACTCAGGAAGCTTGCGACTTGGCTGCCTTGAGGATGTACTCAATCGCGCTCCCGACCGTTTGGATTTTCTCCGCTTGGTCATCGGGAATGGATGTCTCAAACTCATCTTCGAATTCCATCACCAACTCGACAGTGTCGAGGCTATCGGCGTTGAGGTCGGCTGCAAAACTCGTATCACGAGTGATCTCAGCTTTTTCAACGCCCATCTGTTCGGCGACAATTTCGATGACCTTTGTTTCGACCTCAGATTCGGTCACAGTACTTCTCCTCAGTGGCGGGGCCGCCGCCAAACGTTCGGGCATTCTACCGCACCGACATGCCTGTCGGCAAACGGTGCCTCGTGGGCCGAGGCCAGTGCGATTGAAAGGTGCGACAATGGGCCATAGAGCGATCCGCGGTAGGAAGCGTAGACATTGGGCCATCAACCGCCCTCTGGCCCTCGATCGCTGACCACATGCCTCAGTGCCCTAGCCCATCCAGCCACCGTCAACGCACAACACTTGGCCCGTGATGTATGCCGCCTCATCAGAGGCAAGAAAGGCCACAGCATGAGCGATTTCATCGGACGTTCCAGCCCGACGTGCCGGCAGCCGCTTTACAGCCTCAGCGAGCATGTCCGCGGGCAAGGCCGCGGTCATGTCCGTTTCGATGAAGCCTGGTGCTACGACATTGGCCGTGACACCCTTGGCGCCCAATTCCTTGCCAATGGATTTGGTCAAGCCAACCAATCCAGCCTTGGCGGCGGCGTAGTTAGCCTGTCCGCTGTTGCCAAACAAGCCCACGACTGAACTGATGTTAATAATGCGGCCAAATCGGCCACGCATCATGGGGCGGGCCGCTGCGCGGCACAGGCGAAAGACGCTTCGCAAATTAAGGTGGATGACCTCGTCGAAGTCGTCATCTGACATACGCAAAATCAGGCCATCTCGCGTCACACCTGCGTTGTTGACCAGAATGTCCACGCGGCCGTGGGTTTTGAGAACACCTTCCATCAGGCTATCGACTGCCGCATCATCACCAAGATCACAAACAAGCGACTCAGCGCTATAGCCCAATGTATGGATGCCATCGACGACCGAAGAAAGTGCGGCCTGGCTTCTTGCGACACACACTACATGTCGACCAGCCGCCGCAAGATGCTCGGCAATGGCCTTCCCGATCCCCCGACTCGCCCCAGTAACAATGGCGAGGCGTCGATCCTCCGATGCATCAGGCTTCGTTGATGGTGCGATGGCAAAGGCTCCTGTCGCTCAATGTGAACATGTGCTCAAAATACCCAGAAAGAAAGTGACTACGGCCCAAATGCCGGGGCGCCGCCGCCGCCGAACCCTTGGGGACGTTGCCCGCCACCAGTTGGTCCATCACCCTCGTTGTTGTTGGCTCCATTGATGTCCAGCACCTTAAGCACCAAATCGGGCTGCAGCGCAGTTTCATGCCACGACGCAACCATGTTGCTCCAGTCTTCAAACGGCTTCTCGCCCAGATTGTCAATCATGTTGGGCAAGCCAGGTGCAGCGAACAAGGCAACTTGCGAACCATCAGACCAACTCCAGTTGTCGGATGTTGACACCTCAGCCTCGCCGGACTTGGTGAACTCATTTGAATAGCCCGGCCAATAGAACGCTGCCTCGCCCGATGGGACAGGCCCCGCAATAACCCACATTTGTGCCGACAGATGCTCTGGAAATTCCCAAATGACCAACATTGCGTCCTCGCCAAAGACGCGACCAAACTCCAGATCGACGCGCTCGACTGCTGCACGTGCATCGGCAAAGGCTGGATTAGCCAGCATGCCTTCAACCGAGGCGTCGGTACCCGAGAGTCGCTTTGCCAGCGCACGGTCATCCTCTAGCATGGCTTGCACAAACAGCAAGCCCGCGGCACGTATCGCACAGTAACGGTGCGCCAATTCCTCGTCCATGTGAATCCGACTGTCGATTTCCAACTCGGTAATCATTTCTGAAACCGGTCGTGACTTTGGCTTTTCCTTCTGAACAACAGGCGGTGGTGGCGGCGGAGGCGGCGGGGGATCTTCACTACAGCCTGTAGTGAATGTCACACCCGCAAGCAGCAAGGGCGCTGCAAGGAACATCGACAGTACTTTTGCCTCAGGAAACATGCGTCGTATCGGGTTCATCATGATTGTGTACCTTCGCAGTTCGATCCACGCGACGCAATAAGCCCCGCAAAACGCGACCTGGAGCAAGTTCTGTAAACTCAACGTGCCCGGCACTGATCATAGCCGCGGCCTGATCGGCCCACCGAACCGGGTTGGTGAGTTGGTCGACCAGTGCTTGTCGAATCGTCTCTGGGTCCGCTTCGTGTCGGTCAGCTGTGACGTTTGACCATACATCGCACACGGGCGATCGCACCTCAACATCGGCAAGCACCTCCGCTAGGCCCTCGGCCGCTGGGCCCATATGTGCTGAGTGGAACGCCCCTGCAACCGACAGGGGCGTTGCTCGAAGCGACTGCTCAGCGCACGCATCAGCAGCAGCGGCGCAAGCCGCCGCATCACCACTGAGCACAATTTGCCCAGGCGCGTTGAGATTAGCTGGAACAAGAACACCATCGGCAGTCCCCATCCCGACTAACACCTCGTCGCAAAAGGCCTGCGCATCGTCTTGGTCAAGACCCATGACGGCAACCATGCCACCCTCAGATGATTCAGCTGCCTGCTGCATCAATCGACCACGTTGGGCAACCAGTTCAAGCCCGTCTTCAAACGAGAAGGCACCAGCAAGATGGAGCGCCGTATATTCCCCCAGTGACAGGCCCGCTGTTGCCGCAGGTGTCGGCGAGTCGCCATCATTGAGTCCGTGCCAACAAGCCACAGAACAGACATAAATTGCAGGCTGGCTTACATCGGTGCGGTCCAGCACATCGGCGGGGCCATCAACACAGAGGCTCGACAGGGGCGCATCAAATCGATTTGCCAGCAAGGCATCCGCGCGATCGAAGATGGCCTTTGCTGCGTGCGACGACTGCATCCACACGCGGCCCATGCCCACGGATTGCGCCCCTTGGCCGGGGCAAAGAACGACCTGTTCGCTGGTGCTCATCTAAAGCAGATTATAGGTCAGGACGCCGCAGCGGGCATGTAGCAAGTCAAACCCGCCAAACGCTACTGGCCCAGGTCATGCCGCCTCCAAAGGCAACAAGTACGACGATGTCGCCATCGACGATTTTGCCCGCTTTACGCAGCTGATCGAAACACAGCCCTACCGAGCCCGCCGATGAATTTCCATAATGATCGATGTTGATGTAGACCTTGTCGTCTGGCAACCCAAGTTTGGCCTTGGCGGATTCGATGATTCGAACATTGGACTGATGACAAACGAATTGAGCGACGTCATCGACGCTGAGCCCGGTCTGCTCTAGGGCCAGTTCAATCACCTGCTGGAACTTGGTCACCGCAAAGCGAAAAACCCCTCGGCCATCCATACGTAGACAGCCCAATCTAATGTTCTCGCCAGTGGCGCCTTCAACCACGTCTTCCTCGCGACGCGGCATATACAGAGCCTCCCACCCGCGGCCGTCACCTTCGATGACTTGATGGATACAACCGCGATCTGGATTCTCATCTGGCACCAAGACACAAGCACCAGCCGCATCGCCGAACAGGATGGAAACGCCTCGGTCGGTGTAGTCCACAACCGAACTCATGACGTCGCAACCGATGACGCCAATGGCTTTGTGGCGTCCACTTCGAACCAGTGAATCCGCCAGATTGATTGCGTAGACGAACCCACTACAGGCAGCTTGCATATCGAAGGCGCCCGCAGGCTGCGCATCGAGAGTCGCGGCAATGCGATGCGCGTTGCTTGGACACGTCATTTCAGTTGTGACCGATGCGTTGATGATCAAGTCGAGGTCTGCCCCAACCATGTTCGCGTCGTCCAGCGCAGCGCGAAGTGCATCAGTCGCTAGAGACAACTGGCCCTCGCCCTTGGATGGATCAATGATCCGACGCTCGACAATGCCAGTTCGCTTGCGAATCCACTCATCACTCGTATCAACAATCGCCTCAAGGTCGGCATTCGTCAGCCGACGCTCGGGCACGGCCGATCCTGTACCGGCGATGCGAACACCTGGAAGCGTCACCCCACGCTCGCTTCGTTGTGCTGCCCAAGCAGATCTTGGATGCGATTGTTGACGCCCAATTCGACGAATCGGCGTGCAGCACCAACAGCGTTGCAGATGGTCACGGCCTTGGACGAGCCATGACAGATCAACACTCCACCATTGACGCCTAGCAGCGGCGCGCCGCCGTACTCGTGGTAGTCGTACTCTGCATAGAGTTCCTTCACAACACCACTAAATTGCTGCGCAAGCACCGGGTCCAGCCCGGTGATCTTCTCTTTGATCCGCCGGAAAATACCGCGTGAGAGGCCTTCGGCGAGTTTGATGATCACGTTGCCCGTGACACCGTCGCTCACGACCACGTCACATGCACCATCGAACACAGCGCGTCCTTCGACAAAGCCGATGAATTCGACGGAGGGATCTTCGCGCAGAAAATCGCGGGCATTCTTGAGGTCCTCGGTGCCCTTGAGTTCTTCCCCGCCAACACTCATCAGACCAACACGAGGCGTATCAATGCCCAGTACTCGCCGTGCGTACACCGTGCCCATCACACCGTATTGATACAAGTGGTGCGGCTTGGGCTCGATGTTGGCGCCCACGTCAATGAAGGTCACGGGGCCCGCGAAGGTCGGCACGATTGCCGCAATGCCCGGCCGAGCTACTCCGGGCAAACGACGCATGTACATCTGTGCTGCGGCGGCAAAGGCACCGGTGTTGCCTGCTGACACGGCCATATCTATGCGACTGTCCCCGGCTTTGGGACCCGCCATTTTTGCCATTTGCACTAGGGCGCTACCGCCGCTTGATCGAACAGCCTCGACAGGCGAGGCATCCATTGTTACTTCACCTGTTGTACTAGGGACCAACTCAAGTCGGTCCACCGCATCGCCAGCCATGGCTGGCGCGCGATCGAGCACTTCATCCGTGCCGAACAAAACAAGTCGGTCGCCGGCGTCAAATGACGGCAGTGCAGCGATTGCTCCCTCGAGGATGGGATCTGGCGCAAGGTCCCCGCCCATGAGATCAACACCGATTCGCATGTGTTGATCAGCCCAGGCCGGAGGTCTTGAGCGTCAGTCCAGGACGCACGTAGCCACACTCGCGACAGGCGCGGTGGGGATGCCGTGTGGCACCGCACGCAGGACACGTCGCAAGATTCGTCAGTCGCAGCGCGTGATGCGACCGCCGCTTGCGCTTACGCGAGGGGGAGGTTCGAAAGGCTGGTACGGCCATGGCGCTGGAACTCCTGAGGAAATACCCGCAGAACGGGCTTGGCAAGGCGGCAATCGTATGTCCGACGCCCTCAGGTGTCAATAAACAGCCCGCGACGAACCTCATTTGGGGCTCGTCGCGGGCGATTATGGCGTGATTCTCAAATGCGGTGGCTTCAATTCCTACAACAGATGCAGCCAATCCTTGAACAGAAAGTCAAAGCGTTCCGTGAGCAGCGTAATGCGGCCCATGACGGTCAGGCCAAAGGCTGCACCGAAGGTGACCATCAACACAAAGATGCCCGCTCGAGCTGTCTTGCCCACGGCACCCTTGTGTTCCATCGAGAAGAAGAAGTACACAAGGCAGCACAGGACACTGAGCAGGATCACGACGGCGCTGAGACTGGGCCAGAATTGGAAGCCCTCGGCTCCCGCGACGTACAGCGTGGTAATCGTGCTCTTAATCTGCAGCAGAAAGTCCGACTCCAAGTGCGACAGCAATCGGAAGCCCGCCGTTGCACCAATGACAAATGCTAATGGCCAACGTGCGATCCAGCCACCCTTTGGTGACAAGCGCCAGACAAGCATGCACGAGAGCACCAGCGGAATCAAGTAGATCCAGTTGAAGTGGGCTGATTCTGGCAGGCCCGGCACCGCCCACGCTCGGGTCGTATCTGGAATGAGGTTTACAAGCAACTTGTCGACGATGCCAGTCCAGAACGACAACACCATCCAGTACGCAGCAGAGACGCCAATGACGATGGCCTCGGCGGTCTTGTAAAACGGGTTGTCGCCCGCGAGGAACGACATGATGAACAACGTCAGAATCGCCGCAAGCCACACACCGATTGTTCGGTTGATGGACAAACGTGCACCAGTGGTATCAGGCTTGACTTCGGTATCAACGATCCACGATACCGTCGCGCCCGTGGTTGTCCACCCGGCACCAAGTGCCTCTGCTAGGGGTTCGCTGTCAGATGCTTTCCATGCATCAGCTGTGAAGTCTCCCTGTACGTGAGCAAACGTCTTGTCCTCACCGTCAACGGCTTCTGTCTTTATCTCGACAATCGCCAAGGGCTCATATCCAGCAACTGTATGTACAGAATCGTGGCGGCCGTCAATCTCAATCATGAGACTGGCCTGATCCTCTGAAATCCAATCGTCTATGTGCCTAGAGGACTCGACCTGTGTGTAGGCCACCGTCTCAGACGTCACCCACACCTTGCCCGCATCCAGTGTGAACCAAGCAATGATCATGCCCAGCACCACAACCCCAGCCATGATCAGCCAGCCGGTCTTTGCATTGGAACTCATGGGGGCGTTCGTTTTTGATGTGTCAGACATCAGGCGCCTCCCTTCTTGTCATAGAAGTAAATGAAGTTGCCAAGCAGAATGAATGCCACCATCAACAAGTGCGCGACAAACTGCGGCCCCATGCGCTGCAATCCAGCCTTGGACGAGTACTTCGAATCCACGATGGCCGGCGTACCCAATGCCGGATAAGCATCGATGAGTACTTGTTCGTAGCCCGCTGCACCCTTGATCGCGGGCAACAGGCCTTTGAGAGGATCGGGGATATACGGATACAACAACGGTGCTTGCACGCCGGTACACCCCGCGACCAGCGGAATGCCCGCAGGTGTTGCCGCGTACTGCACCCATTGCTTCGTGCCCGGATCACCAGCGCTGATATTGATGATCAGGTCCATCGCTTTGGCCGACTTGATATTCGCCGTCATCGGAATCTTGTTCAAATCCGTCTTGCGTGAGTCGGTAATGAACAGCGATTTGATGTCGACGATGCAGTTCTTAATCACTGCCTCTGCGCCGGGCTTGTAGCCAAAGGACATAAAGTCCGTGCCGTATGTGAGGTCGGGATACTCTTGGCCGATGACGATATTCATCGCATCCTCAACAAATGGCTCCCCCAGTGGCCAGAGGCACATGAAGTACATCTTGTGATGCTTCTGGGCGCAGTGGCGTGTGAAGGCCATGGCCATGGGCAGCAACTCGCCCTGTGAACCAGGGTCAAAGTCAAACGACAACAGGACGCGTGAGCCATCAGGCATGTTCTCAATCTGATCGAACACTTTGTATGGCTGCGTACCCTTAGGGACCGGTTCTGGAAAGCTCAGCTTGAACAAAATGGGCAATGCAACCGCAAGTCCCATCAGCAAGAAGACGATTCGACGATCAAGATTGCGGAGGTAGTCCAACATGAATCAGTCCGCCGATCCGAGGTATGAGCGATCTACGCCGAGCAACACCTTGAGCGACGTGCTCACGATGCCCAGCGCGATGCCGATGGTGATGGCTCGATTGCCCGCCTTCTGGGGCACATCCATGATCATCTGCGTGAGGTTTTCCAACCGCAGCCCACTGAGGAATTGATACCACGCACTGTCCTCTTTGCCGTGCTCGACGAGCCAAGCTTGGTCCGGAAGGAAGTCTGTCAGCCAGTAGCCCGCGTACACCTGCCCCAGTAGCACGATAAATGCCGTCCCGAGCAACAACGTGGCCTCCACATTCTTTGCTCGAAACGCTCGGAATGCGGCCGACGCGATATAGAAGGCCAGCATCGCAAACATGGTCGCGGTCAGTGGCACAAGGGCGTATTGGTAAATCCACCAGAAAGGTGAACCCTCTTGCACTGGGTTGGATGGCCAGGCGTTGGCCGGGCTGACCGCTGTGCCATGTGCACCGATCTTCAATAACCCGATCACAAGCACAATCACGAAGGCAACTAACGTGATTGCCGCGTAGCCCCAGCCAGCACTCCGTCTAGACACCTTGGCGAGGTTCATCATCACCAAGTTGCCCGCACCGAGCACCATGGCTGCCGCGGCGAGGATGATAAACATATCCATCGCATCAGCGCCCCACTGCTCCGTGTAGGGAATGAAGTAGGTCAAGATCAGCAAGAAGCCAATCGCCGCTGCCATAAGCAGCGGAATAGTTCGTTTGGCGATCATTGGCCGTCACCACTTTCTTCAGCAGTTGGAGCGGATTCAGCCGGCCAGAAACCAACCTTGCCAAGAATGTTCTCTTGGATGTAGTCCCGCGTGGCAACCATGCCCGGCGAGTGAGTTGTTGCCGCCAGCGTTGCAAACAGGCAACCAAGAATAAGCAAGCCCGCGGCAATCAACTTGCCAATGTCTTGCCCCTTGAGTGAACCAAGCTGCTCAGCATCACCAGAAAGGTATGCCGATGCGGCAAAGAATTCCTCACCGATCAGCGTGTAGTCACACGCTGCAACAAAGAAGGGCAGCTGCGATGGCATGGCCGTACCGGCGATTTGAATGGCGCCGATGGAGTTGCCCGTTTCAGCAAGAATCAGCGACTCGGCATAGAACGCACCCATGTAGAAGCATGCCGCGGGCTTGTCACGAACCATCTTGCCCTGGATGCCGGCCGTATAGCCGAACTGCTCATCCGTCAGATAGTAGATCTTGTTCTCGTCGTAAGCATCAGGACGCCCCGCTGATAGGTACGCAGCCTCGACTGTTTCGCGTGCCGTGGTCATGACCAGCGAACGCGCGGTGGGCACTTCGAGCTGTGCGTCATACTCTGCAGCAGTCTTGGCGACGCTGCTGAGCACGGTCATGCCCGCAACCGTTTGAATGTCGTTGATGTCCAGAATGCCAGGCACAAACAGCACCTCGCGACCCATTTCCGTTGCGCGTCCAACGGCTTCGGTTACCGCTTCGAGACCGGCAATCTTGCGAACCTTTACCTCGCCACCTCGCTTGGCATGACGAACAAAGAACACGACAACGCCACTGATGATCAGCATGATGATGCCAAACCAGATCTTGCCCATGTTGAAGTAATTCATACGAGCCGTCACGTTCAACTCGGCAACAGAGATAGCTGACATCGCGTTGTTGGTCACTGCCGCGACGCCGTACGTATAGGTCATGCCCGCGGTGGCATTCTCGTCCAAGAACTTAGAAATGCCGTAGGCCACGTCGCCCACTGGCTCCGTTCCCGCAAGGGTCGTCACGTCTGCCGTGCTCTCAAGACCTTCTGCAGTATCTACCACAGCACGGTAAATGACGTAGCCCTTGATGCCACTTGCTGCCGTGCTGTTGTCATCTGGCGACAACGCCCACGTAACATCGATTTGGCCACCGATATCATTTGGAGTGTCCTGGGCAATGACATTGGACGGCGGCGCGATTGCCGCATACGCCATGGCCGGAAAGACCACCACGCACGCGATCAGTGCGATTGCCATATTTCGCATGTGCTTCATTCCTCGATGAGTTCCACGTTGGCACGGGGCACCACAGCGTGCTCGCCCGTAGGCAATTTGACTTCTAATACACGGGCCTTCGAGCCAGAATCAAGCACGGCCGGTTCACTCGGCAAGCCGGTAACTTCCCCGATCGATCCAAAATAAGGGTCGCGAATCATCCGAACAGGACGCCCGATGACGAGTTGCCCCTCTTCATACTTCGATGTGGCTTCACTTGCCACTGCCGCGGACCCAAGCGGAACAACGACCTCTGGCCGCATGACCCCAGCACGAATCTGCGTGGCGCCATTCACCGAAGCCTGCTTACCTTCAAAGCCCTTGAGCATGTCGAATGTACGGGCAGCCATAGCAATCTCGCCAAATCCCTCGGTCACAATAACGGTAATACCAAGTTTCTCACGCCCGGTGATGGCGACCCCGAGGTCATAACCGAGCATGTCCTTGAGGTCTGAATCGTCGATGCCACCAGACACAACCGCTGCAGCTCCAATACTGCGTGCACGCGCCACAGCTTCGGCCGTCATCCGGCCTCCGCCAATGACAACGGCACCCTTCATGGCATCAGTGATGTGATGGGCATCCAACACTTCCTCGTTGCTTGTACACGCTGCCATGATGACACCAGAGGTTTCGCCACCGACGCCGAATATGCCTTGTACATAGGCCACATCGGCCTCTATTTCGCAGCCTTCATCTGGCAGAACGTTGACGACCTCGCCACTCATATACGCACGCACTTGCACTGGAAGTGGCGCACCACGGACGATCATTTGACCGGTCACAGGCGACACCGTCTCCACTGTGCCTGCACACTTGCAGGGAATAGAGGTCTTGAACATCCCGAAGATGCCCTTTGTCTCGGCGATGGTTGATCCAACCTCAACAGCGTCGCCTTCCTTGACAGACAAGCACGACATGACATCGGCCGCGGGCATGGACAGAAGGTTTGCAAGATTGATTGGAAACACGTCGCCAGGCAAGCTGGTTTCAGCAACGACAACATCGGCTTCAACATGATCACCGCAACTGACTTTCACCTCACCGGCGATGGGCAAAATGCGACGGCACCTGTGTCGACGGTGATTCGTGACAAGTAGTCCAGGTGTATAAGCCTTGGCCATGGTCGTTTATCCACTCGCCTCAAACGGCGACCGGAGCCTCCTCTTCCACATACATACCACACGTGTCCGTCCACTTCTGAATGGTCGCTTGGCACGCGGCTCGTTCCTCAGGCAATTTCAGTGAGCGCCCGCGGCCGTCGAAGATGACGCCAACAGTCCCACCCACGATGGTCTTCTCTATCTTCTTGCCCGGCCCGCCGCCAAGATCGACGCCACGAGAGGGGCTGAGCGTAATCGTTGCTGTCTCACCCAAGGGGAATGCAACGAGTTCCATTTCGCCGCCGATGATCTCGCCTTGTTGGCCATTGAACGACCACGCGAACGCGGGCTTGCCCTGCTTCACCGCGCCAGCGGCAGCAACACAGGTGCCCAGATAGATCAGGCAATCCTTATCAAACACTTCCTCTGCGGCCTTGGGATGCACGCTGGCGAGCACGCCTAGATGCGGCATCATGAAGATTGAATCTTTGGCAAGCATGGTCACGCCTTCAGGCTCGAATGCGTCGATCAGCAACATCGCTGTTTGGTGCATCCGCGGGGCATGGCTAAGCACGCCGCCAGAGGCAACAAGCAAGTCCAAAGTCATGTTGTTGACAATGGTTTCACCGCCAGAATCCTGTGTAAAGGTGTCGCCTACGGTTCGCTGCTGCTGCACGCCCTTGAGCGTCGTCGCAAACTCCTTGTGCTGCTTATAGGCAAGCCGCAATGCCTCGCGGGCCACAGCCTGCTCGAACATCAGCGCTTCACGGGTTTGTGGAATGGTTGTGGGCCGAATCATCTTATTCTTGACATGATTACGGAGTTCACGCTCATCCATGTCAAAGGGCACCCATCGAAGCACATTTGGCATGGTGGCTTCGGCGCAGACATTTGAGATGGAATACGACATTCCAAGATTCGCCGACACCGTTCGGTTGAACGTCTCGTCGAACACACTAAACACGTCGGTGGTCGCCCCGCCGATATCGACTCCAACAACGTTAATGCCTTGAATACGAGCAACGGTCTGGAGAATGTCCCCCACCGCACCAGGCGTGGGCATGATGGGTGCGCCCGTCCAGCCCATGAGCTTGTCATACCCGGGGGCCTGTGCCATGACGTGCTCAAGAAAGATGTCGTGAATTTTGTCTCGAGCCGGACCGAGGTTCTCGCGTTCTAGAACAGGGCGCAGGTTGTCAACGATTTGCAGATCAAAGCCGTCGTCAGAGAACACCTCGGCAACGTTGTCTTGTGCCTCATTGTTGCCCGCATAGATGATGGGCATTTCGTAATCGCTACCAAACCGCGGCTGTGGCTTGGCAGGGGCAATGAGCTCAGCGAGTTGGACGACCTTGTCCTTCGTGCCACCGTCCGTACCACCTGAGAGCAGAATCATGTCGGGGCGCAGGTCGCGAATGCGCTGAATCTGTTCGTGTGGACGACGACCATCGTTGGCGGCGATGACATCCATCACGATCGAACCGGCACCTAGCGCGGCGCGTTTAGCACTGGCGGCAGTCATTTCGGCGATCACGCCGGCAACCATCATCTGCAAGCCGCCACCGGCGGATGACGTTGAGATGTAGATGTCACACCCTTGAGTATCCGTGGCAGGTGTGATGATCCGACCGTCGTCGCCAACGAGCTTACGGCCTGCAAGCTCCCCAATTTCGGTGACAGAGTTGACGACGCCCATGGTCACATCAGCGAATGGATTTTCCACCGTGGTCGGCGCTTCACCGCGATGCGTCTGGCGATAGGCACCGTCAACGTACTGAATCAAAATTGCCTTTGTTGTGGTACTTCCACAGTCCGTGGCAAGGATCACTTTGATCTTGTCTGGATCAATCGCCTTCGTCGTCGTTGTGTCAATCGCGGTCATTGGCTGTCCACCGGATCGTTACCGGCCTCATCTTCGATTGGAGTCTCAAGCGGGGCTTCAACACCCCCCACAGCGTGTTGCTGCAGTCGATTGCAGAGGTATTCAATTGAGCCGCGTTGTTCCAGAAACAATGCGAATTGCTTAAACGACTCAGTGTCAAGTACGAGTTCCGCGGCAGGCCGCACGATGTGCATCGCTTGCGCAGCGACAAAGTTCAATGGCCGACTCATTTCCAGTGCCATGAGCGCTGGCGTTGTCATGCCGCGCTTGACGATCGAGCGACACACACGATCAACGATGTCCCGGGTTGTGTCGTCGGGCGTTGCGGCGCCTGGTGGATCGACATGAAAGGCATGGCGAAGAGACTCGGTAAAACTCATGCCAGCACCTTGCCATCTGAAGGTAGATGCGCAGCAATGCGATCCGCAATGGCTTCCCCATTGGGGCCAAAGAGCACATGCATGCCGTTGGATCGAACTACCGTATCCCATCGGCTGGGCCTTGCCTTTACAGACAGGTAGCCGCCCTCAGTGTCGTGAGCAAAGAGGCGTAGGTCACTCCAGGCCATGTAGCGGCGAGAGAGTGGCCATGCAGCCGTAATACCCTTGCTATCAATCGCGAAACTTGATGGCAGGAAGAACTTGTTCAAACTCAGTAGCAAGAGCACCATGGCTGCTGCGCCTGTAAGCATGCCCGTCAGCTGGAATTCAAAGCTCGTGGCCACCATAAGCCCGCACAGCAGCACCGCTGCAATAGCCAGTGCGGCACGTCCGGGGCGTTCGCGCAGTGGGTACGCGGCCCAAGTGAAGGTGTCGGATTGTCCTCGATCCTCGATCTGCGGCCTCTCCCGTCCCGCTGAAGCGGGATGAAAGGGAAAGTCTAGCGAATGAGCGGTTGCCCGGCACGGTCTTACCCCCCGCAAGAACTCCCCCAAGCGGCGATTACAGCGGGCAATACCAATTCGAGCACACTGAGGCGATCGACGGGGCTCGCGCCACTTTGCCGCAAACTGATGGCCGTCTCAGCGAGGCCATCAGGCCATGTGGTCTGCGAGACATTGATGCCGATGCCGATCACGGCACATTCGTCGGCCTGTTCAATCAACACACCCGCAAGCTTTCGATGATCAAGCAGAACGTCATTTGGATATTTGACCGTGAGACGGCCGGGTGCAAGTGGTGACAAGACCTCGACAATCGCCCGTGCAATTGCCGCGCTCCGCTGGGGCTGTTGTGTTGCAGGCAACACAACGCTGAATGCGAGGCCCTCGTTGCCTGTGTCCGCCCAGAGATTGCCGCGTTGTCCGCGACCGGCAGTCTGGCGCTGCGCAACAACGACTGCGCCGAGCCCAAGAGACCTCGCGTGATCCTGCGTCGATGCACACTCCGCAAACACACGTGCGAACTTCAACGGAGGCCCGATCGCATCGACAAGCGATTCGATTCGATCACTCCACAGTGTTTGACCTACACCTTGACTCACGCGACGTCGAGGCCCACGTCAATAGATTGTGCCTGATGCGTCAGGGCTCCAACTGAAATGCGGTCCACTCCAGTTTGGGCAATCGATCGAACGGTCTCCAGTGAGACGCCGCCGGACGCCTCCAGTAGCAGACCCGATCCCTCCACATCGCGCCGTCGAACCGCTTCACGCAGCATGTCGAGGTCGAAGTTGTCAAGCAGCACCATGTCGACAAGCCCCGGTTCAATTGCCAAGGCCCCGTTGAATTGCTCCAGCGTGTCCACTTCGATTTCGACAAACGACAGCACACGTTCAGCGCGGGCCCGTCGGCAAGCTTCACTCACAACCATCGTAAACTCGCCGTCGGAAATCCCCGCAAGATGATTGTCCTTGAACAACGCAGCATCATCGAGTCCAAGTCGATGCAGCGTTGCGCCACCACATGCTGCTGCATACTTTTCGAATCGTCGCAAGCCAGGCGTGGTCTTGCGTGTGGTGCAAATCGTCGCAGTAGTGCAATCGACAGCTTCAACATACTGGCGCGTAAGCGTCGCAATGCCACACAGCCGCCCCAGCATATTCAGGAGCAGTCGTTCAAGTCCGAGCACATCGCCCACTGGACCAGACAACGTGCCTATGGCCACACCGGCATCAACTCTAGCCCCATCTTCGGCTGTTGCTTCGAACCGTACGTCTTCAAACATCGGCGATGCTTGCACGGCGCGAGACAGAGGTTGCATACCACTGAGCACACAATCATTGCGCACGGTCACAGCTGCCACGAGCACACCAGATGTGGACTGCAAGGCGCGGCTCGTGACATCGCCACGCATGAACCCATCTTCCTCAAGCCACAATTGCAGCGCCGCAGAAAGCATGTCGTCGGGCAGCAAGTGCGTGGCCAATGTGGCGAGTTCAGACGTCGTTGTCATGCGATCTACAATACGCTCCAAACCAAGGAGCCGCACCCATGACTATCTTCAGCGCAATTCTAGACGGCAAGATCCCCTGTCATCGGGTCTATGAAGACGATCACGTACTTGCGTTTCTGGACGTGAGCCCACTGAGCCGTGGCCACACGCTCGTCATTCCCAAGGAGCGCGTCGCAACGATGGGCGAGCTGTCTGACGACGCGGCCGCCGCGATTGGGCGTGTGCTGCCACGACTATGCCGGGCCCTCGTGCGAGCCACAGGTTGCACGGACTACAACCTGTTGCAGAACAACGGCGAAGCGGCGCACCAGGCCGTCATGCATGTGCACATACACATCATTCCGAAGTACCTCGACGCCGATGGGCTTGGCTTACAGTGGAATGTTGGCACCCTCGACGAGCCTGAAGCACTCGCGGGGACCATTGCCAAAGCAATCG
Source organism: Phycisphaerales bacterium (assembly GCA_014238965.1). Taxonomy (GTDB): domain Bacteria; phylum Planctomycetota; class Phycisphaerae; order Phycisphaerales; family SM1A02; genus JABAAC01. Next base: position 34,492 of record JABAAC010000129.1, read on the forward strand.
AGTAGCTACCTTCGCCGAGCCTTTGCTCGTGCCTTCTTCGCAGGCTGCCGACGAATAGCCGCCTGCGCTGCGGCCAAGCGGGCCGTGGGCACACGAAATGGCGAACATGACACGTAATTGAGCCCGACACCTTCAAAGAAGTCAACGGAGTCAGGGTCGCCCCCGTGTTCACCGCACACGCCGAGTTTCAGCTTTGGCTTGGTGCTGCGACCACCTTTGCACGCATAATCAACGAGATGTCCTACGCCATCGATGTCGATGGACTGAAACGGATCACGCTCCAAGATGCCCTGCGACAGGTAGTCCGGCAGGAAACCGTTGATGTCATCACGCGAGTA
>JABAAC010000067.1 GCA_014238965.1 Phycisphaerales bacterium
GAAACAACTTGCAAGCGACCCCTTTACGGCAGCGTCTACTGACTTAGCCGAAGGCGCAATTGTCTCAGGCACGGTGACACGGCTGGAAGCCTTCGGGGCCTTCGTCGAACTGTCGCCAGGTGTTGAAGGTTTGGTGCATATCTCCGAAATGGCCCACGAACGGGTCAACAAGCCATCACAGGTGGTGAAGGTCGGAGAAGTTGTGTCTGTACAAGTACTCAGCGTCGATCCAGGCCGCCAGCGAATCAGCTTGTCTATGAAGCGTGCGCAAGCTCACGGCGAGAGTGCCGTGGAGCGTGATGAAGACCCGGCCATGCGAAAGTTGCGAGAGAAGTTCGGCGGCGGATCGCTCAAGGGCGGTATTGGGTAACGCCCAAGGCGAGGACCAACCAGAGTTGGTGCCCCTGTGGATAATCCACTAGCGACTCTCGATCTTCGCAGCCTCCACGATCTCGCAAAATCGATCAAGCCCAAGCACGGACACGCGGGCCCCATCGACAAGGTTGACCGCCTCATGCGCAGCTGGTGTGTCGGGCAGCACCAGTAAGTCGATGGCATGCCCACCACGGTCCTCCACCTGCACGATCGGCATGACCCCAAGCGAGGTTGACAACGACGCGACACCCGGCGGGCGAAGACCATGCTGCTCAAGCACGTCCGCAAGCTCCGGCGCCCCGACCCCGATGACCCGCGCACTAGCCGGCGCTGATGCATCAACATGCCCCTGGGCTGTTCGGCCCGTCAACAACACCGTCGCATCAGGCACGAGGTACTGCACGGTCTGGACCAACTCAACGATGGCCTCCAAGGCCGCCAACCGATCTCGCCACCATTGCCCTAGACCATGCGAAGCCTGCTGCATGGCCTGCAAGTGCCGCCGCACTCGATTGCGTGTGGGCAACAGCCCATGGCCGAGTTTGGCGATCGCCCCATCGATGTCGGCAACTGCACCATCGAACACCATTCGCGCAGCATGCTGCGCACGTGTGTCGAGATCGTCTGTGTTGCTATTGCCTAGTTCCATTTGGACTCACCATTGGGCCTACACTGCACGTAGACTACCGAAATGGTCTCACCAACCGACACACGACCGCGCATCGGATTGACTATGGGCGATCCTGGGGGCATTGGCCCGGAGTTGATCGCACGCTGTTTGGCCGATGCCGATCTACGTCAACGTGCTCGATTCATCGTCCATGGATCAAGCGCCTCGCTGACGTTGGCGCAGGAACGCTGCGGCGTGCATGCGCAGTGGTTTCGCGCGTCGTCAGACGCTACCCCAAGAACGCCTTGGTCCGAAGATGCTGTTGTATTGGATGACGAACGGTTGACCGATGTGCTATCGCTCGAAGCTGCGCCTTCCAAACGCGCCGGGCACGCGTCCAAACAATGGGTCGAAAGCGCCATCGCCGACGCCATGCGCGTACAGGATGATCCGCGTCGCACCGACGCAATGGTCACCGGCCCCATCTCAAAGGAAGCATGGGGCATGGCTGGATACGCCTGGCCTGGCCACACCGAGTTATTGGCAGCGCGCACCCACACCAAACGAGCCTGCATGGTCTTTGATTCGCCTCGATTGCGTGTGGCGCTCGCCACTGTGCATGTGCCCCTCATGGACCTTCGCAATCTCTTGACGATTGGCCGAGTCTACGACCCCATCGACCTTGGGCATCAAGCCTGCCTTGAATTGGGCGTGACGCACCCGCGCATCGCCGTATGCGGATTGAATCCACACGCGGGCGAAAGTGGCCGACTCGGTGACGAAGAAACCCGCGTCATCGCACCCGCCATCGCCATGGCGCGTGACACAGGCATCAACGTGCACGGACCATTCCCCGCAGACACTGTTTTCCGCGATGCTGCCCAGGGCCGTTGGGACATGGTGGTCGCGCTGTACCACGACCAAGGATTGATTCCGTTGAAATTACTCAGCGGCGGCGGCGCGGTGAACTGGACGGTTGGCCTGCCCATTGTCCGCACAAGCCCCGACCACGGAACAGCCTTTGATATTGCTGGCAAGGGCATCGCCGACCCAAGGTCAATGTGCAGCGCAATTGACCTTGCGATTCGACTGGCAAACGCCCGTAGGACGTCCACCACGGCAACCTGCTGACGCTCACCGATCCTATCTGTCGGGGGTACCATGCTCGCCCTATGAGCGACGCACCCGCCGAACAAACCGTTTCCATGGACGCCCTCGTTTCACTGTGCAAGCGACGTGGCTTTATCTACCCCGCTAGCGAAATCTACGGAGGCCTCAATGGCTTCTGGGACTACGGCCCGCTGGGTACAGCGCTCAAGAACAACTTGCGTGATCGATGGTGGCGTGACATGGTGAAGCGGCCGCCCATGGGCCCTGACGGCAATGACATTTCCATTGTCGGCCTCGACTCGGCGATCATTCAGAACCCAAAGGTGTGGGAAGCCTCCGGCCACGTAGGCGGATTCAACGATCCGATGGTTGATTGTCGCGAGAGCAAGTCGCGATACCGTGCCGACCACGTGATGTGCTTGGGCGTCAAAGGTGACACCAGCGGCCAAATATACGCATTCATCGACGGCGACGATGACTCAATCGCTTCCGCGAAAAAGAAACTCGGCAAGTACGTCAAACGCGACATCGCCGACGAGGAACTCGACACTTGTGCACTCACTGATTTGTCGGCGGACGAACTGGCAATCACCGTTGGTCCCGACACCAAGACCGTGGGCACATTGACCGAGCCACGCCAATTCAACCTAATGTTCGAGTCATCCACTGGTGCGGTCAAGAGCGAAGACAGCAAGGTGTATCTGCGACCCGAAACAGCGCAGGGCATCTTCCTGAATTTCGGCAACGTCGTGGACACGATGCGGGTCAAAGTGCCCTTTGGTATTGCCCAAATCGGCAAGGCCTTCCGTAACGAAGTAACGCCTCGCAACTTCATATTCCGTTCACGTGAGTTTGAGCAAATGGAGATCGAGTGGTTCTGTCACGAAGACGATGCCCAACTGTGGTTCGAGTACTGGTGCGAAGTGCGATCCAAGTGGTGGCAGTCGATCGGACTCACCGGCGACAACATCATGATGCGCAAACACGACTCAGACGAACTCGCGCATTACGCCAAGGAAGGCTGTGGCACCTTCGACATCGAGTACCGCTTCCCGTTTACGGCGCCGGGCTTTGGCGAACTCGAAGGCGTCGCCCACCGGGGCAACTTCGATTTGTCACGGCATCAAGAATTCAGTGGCAAAAAGCTCGCGTACTTTGATCAAGCCAAGAACGAGCGGTATATGCCACATGTCATCGAGCCGTCGGCTGGTCTCAGCCGCGGCACGTTGGCCTTGTTGTGCGAAGCCTTCACGCCTGATCCCGAGCGTGCGAGCAAGGTGTATATGGCATTCCATCCGTCGATCGCACCCATTCAAGCTGCGGTGTTCCCACTGGTTGCGAAAGATGGGATGCCCGAGATTGCATCTCAATTGTTCGCCGAGTTGCGGGAGCGATGGGATGTGGTCATGGACGTCAAGCAAAGCATCGGCAAACGCTATGCCCGCATGGACGAGGCGGGGTGCCCCTTCTGCTTCACCATCGATGGCGATACGGCGAATGACCAAGCCGTCACTGTGCGTCACCGCGATACGCAGGCCCAGGAGCGCGTCGCGCTCGATAAGGTTGCCACCTTTATGGCCCAGTACATCAATTGACCTGCGAATCCAAAGTTGGGACTTGCCCAATATGCCCTAGGGCTCCACAATGACCGCGTAAGCCTGTGTTTCGGGGAGGTGGAGTTGCCAATGTCACGCATGTCCGTCGCCCTGCCTGTTTGTGCCGCTATGGCACTATCAACTGCCACTGCTGCCCAAACTGCCCAACTGGATTTGCTTGATCGATCGGTGGGCATCACAAGCAACGTCGTACACAACAACACTGATGAACCGGCTGTGGTCTTCAGCTATGTGGCAACGCTGCCCCAAGCCGCCTCCATGCAACTTCGATTTGGGCGCACCCATCTGGCCGATGGCTGCACCCTTCGTCTCACCTCGCTGGAAGACGGCGGCGTACAGCATCACACGCAGACAACGCTCAACCAATGGCAACATGTAAGCGCATGGTTTAACGGATCGATGGTATTCGTCGAGTTGCTTGCCGAACCGGGCTCCGGCGGAAGCCATGTCACGATTAAATCAGCACAGTGGATCCAGCAACTGGGTGATGCACGTTCGATCTGCGGGGACACCGACGACCGTGTGCCCAGTGAAGATCCACGTGCAGGTCGCATATTTCCCATTGGCTGCACCGCATGGCTGATCGACGATGCAAACCACACGTTTCTCACAGCAGGGCACTGCACTGAAAGTTCCAGCGACTACGAAGCAATTCAATTCAACGTGCCCCTGAGCGATGGCGATGGCAATTGGAATCACCCTGGCCCCGAAGATCAATACGCCGTTGACCCTGCCTCTATGCAGCGAGGCTACAGCGGCATCGGCGATGACTGGGCCTACTTTGGCTGCTTCCCCAATACCGAAACGGGATTGACGCCATATCAAGCGCAAGGTGACTCGTACGTACTGGCCGATGCGCCCCCACCGGTCACCGGACAGCCCATCACGATCATTGGGTATGGCTCCACGTCGTCTCCGGTTAACCCGCAATGGAATCTCGTTCAAAAGACGCACACTGGGCCATTTGCATTGCTTGACGGGACCACCATTGGCTACACAACTGACACAAGCGGCGGTAACAGCGGCAGCGCGGTACTCGACGAAGACACGGGCATGGCCATCGGCATTCACACGAACGCCGGGTGCGGCAGCGGCGGGGGCTACAACCACGGCTGCGCCATTCACAATGCGGATTTGCAAAACGCGCTTGCAAACCCACAAGGCGTGTGCATTCCAAGCATCATGCACTTGAGCTTCCCCGAGGGCCGGCCCGAATCCGTATTGCCAGGCGTGTCACTTGATGTGATGTTCCAAGTTGAATCCGGCGACGAGTCCCCCACATCGGCAGGCATCATGCTGCACGTTGACGGCGCAAGCACCATGCTCACCGGGGCCCCCTTGGGCGGCGACTTATACAGCGCAACCATTCCCCCACAAGTATGCGATGCTGACGTGTCCTTCTATCTCTTGGCCCTCGGCGACGGCGGAACAACGGTGCAGTTGCCAAATGGCGCCCCAGACAACCGATTCACGCTGCTTGTGGGAGAGATCGCTGAAACAACACTGCTCACCGAGTCATTCGAAGACGGCCTGCCCACGGAGTGGTCAGTATCGGGCCTCTGGAATGCAACGAACGGCGAATGCGCGCCTGCCAATGACTGCGATGGCGGCAGTTCGATGTACTTTGGCGTTGACAGTTCCTGCACCTATGACACTGGAAGCGATGAGGCGGGGTCACTGTCCACACCTGCGATCTCCCTTGCTGGAATCACGGGCGACATTGTGCTGACCTACTGCTCCGTGCTGCAAACGGAAGACTTCGACGACTACGACCGCGGCAGGGTCTACGTCAACGGTGTGCAAGTTGAGCAGGCCGAAGAATCATCGTCGTGGGAGACACGCGAGTTGAACCTCGGCGAGATCACCGCTGACACCCTGACTATCACGTGGACGTTCGACACTGTCGATAACAGCTACAACGACTATCCAGGTTGGCACATCGACGGCGTAACGATCACTGCATCTGCTGCCGACTGCGACGACACACCCACGTGCCCAGGCGATCTCGATGGCAGCGGCGATGTAGGCGCCAACGACTTGCTCATAGTCATTGGCGACTGGGGGCTGAGCGACTCGCCTGCGGATGTTGATGGCGATGGCAGCGTAAACGCCGGCGACCTCCTGATAATCCTCGGGGGCTGGGGGCCATGCTGAGACAGTTACAGCAGTTGATGACCAGCTGATGACACAATTGCAATTGTTCTCCCTTTGGATCATCTCGCTGCCCGATTAGGATGAATCTTGACATGCGTGCGATTTGGATAACAGTGCTGCTGATGACCTCTCCTTGCACTGCAGGGGAATGGGGCGATCTCATACCACCTGAAGATGTGCAGGTCTACGCGCCCCCTGATTACGACGAGGAAGAACCAGCGCCACTGCTCATCTTCCTGCATGGCTGGGCCCCTATTTCAACGATTTGGTATGACGTGCTCGTCCCCATCCAGGACGACGCAAATGCTGAAGGCTTCCTCTTTGCAAAGCCAATTGGCAGCCAGGACATCTTCGGGGACTATTACTGGAATGCCACCGACGCATGCTGCGACATGTTTGATGCGAACCCGCCGCATGTCAGCTATCTACTGGCTGTTGTTCAGTCCATTCAAGAAAACTACAACGTCGATCCACAGCGCATTCACCTCATTGGACAGTCCAATGGCGGTTTCATGTGTC
>JABAAC010000133.1 GCA_014238965.1 Phycisphaerales bacterium
AGTGCCCAGTTCATTGCAGTGTTCGTGCCCCTCTTCATCATCACAGATCCCTTTGGCAACATCGGCATCTTCTTGACGCTCACTGATGGGGACGAGCCAGCCTTCCGCCGCCGCCAAGCGTTGATGGGCAATATATATGCCGCCATCCTGCTGCTGGTCTTTCTCTTTGGCGGTCCGTACATTCTGTCCTTCCTAGGGGTCTCAATCTCAGCGGTGAATCTTGGCGGGGGCCTCATTGTCGGTGCGATCGGGTGGGCGCTTGTTCGGTCACAAGAAAACCGCAAGACCGAAGGCAAAGCGACTCACGAAGAGGCGATCAAGGAGCACGACATCTCCTTTTGCCCGCTGGCCTTGCCGCTGATCGCTGGTCCCGGTGCATTGGTCGTGGTCATTGCTGCGGGTCGGCATATTCTTGAGAGCGGGGACTCGATGCGTTGGGTGGCTGGCGGGCTTGGCGTACTTGCCGCAATGGTCGTGAGTTGGGCGTGTTTGGCGGCGGCTCCAGTGGTAGCGCATTGCCTGGGGCGTAATGGCATTGTGGCGCTGACCAAGATCATCGGGTTCCTGTTGGTGTGCATTGCGGCGCAGATGGTCATTACTGGGGCGCAAGACGCATTTGGTTGGCACGCGGGGACAACTGCGAGCACGACGCACGCCGTGGCCAACTGATATGGCCGCGGGCACTTGGCGTATCGCCATCGACCGGGGCGGCACCTTCACTGACGTTGTTGCAAAGTGTGATGGCGAGACTCGCCATGCCAAGGTGCTCAGCAATGATGCCATCCACGGCGAGAATGCCGCAGTCGTCGGTATTCGGCTCGTGCTTGGCCTCGCGGCAGATACGCCGATCGATCAAAGCATCGTTCGAGAAATACGGCTTGGCACTACGGTCGCGACCAATGCTCTCTTGACGCGATCGGGGAGGCCTACAGCCTTGGTCGTGACCAAGGGCCTGGGCGATCTGCCCATCATCGGTGACCAGACGCGGCCGGATCTCTTTGCGCTGGACATCAAACGTCCTCCGCCCTTGGCCAACAATGTGATCGAAGTTCGTGAACGCATTGCGTCGGATGGGGAGATCGTGCAGCCCCTTGACGAAACGGCTGTCGCCGAGGCTCTGCAAGGAGCGTTTGATGCTGGCGTCTCAAGTGTGGCCATCTCGCTGATGCACGGGTGGAAGCATGAAGCGCACGAACGTCGCATTGCCCAACTTGCTCAGGGAATTGGGTTTGAATTGGTATGCCGTGGTGCCGACAGCCCGCTGAGAGGTCTGCTCCGACGCATCGACACACTGTCGCTCGATGCGTCGCTGACATCGGTGCTTCGCGACGCGGTTGATGCCATCACGCAGTCTGTTGGCGGCGCGCCGGTGTACTGCATGCAGAGCAATGGCGGATTGGTCGTTGCGACGAGGTTTCGTGGGAGCAGTGCCATTTTGTCTGGACCTGCTGGGGGCTTGATTGGCGCGCAGGTGGCGGCCCGCACTCATGGTCTCGACAAGATTGTGGCATTTGATATGGGCGGAACCAGTACAGATGTGTCATGGTCGAGCGGCACGCTGGAACGAGTGAGCGAGACGGTGGTGGCTGGCGTACGGATCGCCGCGCCC
>JABAAC010000047.1 GCA_014238965.1 Phycisphaerales bacterium
GCAGTGTCTTGCTGATCCAACCAACCGCAACAACATGTTCTCGCTTCAGTGCCGCGTTGACCATGTATGGATCGTCGTTGTGCACACGATCAAATCCTGCCAGAAGTCTTGCGGCGTCGTTGGCTTCAAGTTGGCCACGGCCCATCAATGTCTCGGCAGTCACTCTGGCATGTTTGACCATGCTCTGTGCCACCATTGAATTAATCAGAATCTCTCCGGCGGCTAAGTGCTTACTGGTGCGGATGGATGCGAGGATGTCATCGACGGCCGCGGGCATATTTCCCTGATCCGCCTTTAGGCATGCTGCTTTCAGTAGCAGGTCAGCTCCCGTTCGCATCGGGCCAAGTTCGTCCAGTAGCACGTTGAATCCTTCGTTCTCCCAATCGTGTTCGAAGTCGGGCGTATCGAACCCGCTGGCAGTGCGTACAAGACCAAGTGGCATTTCCGATAGCTGATTCAGTCGCGACTCCATGTGGGGCGTGAGGGGTATTCCCCCGCCCACGCACGCGTTGAGCCAATCCAGTTCCGCCCGGTCCTCCGGCGACACTTGCCCAGACCACTCGATCAACTTGTGATACCACAGGGTGGAATGTGGGGTCCCCCCGGCCAGGCACAGTGTCAGTACGGTGAGAAGGAACACAAGACCACCTCCAAGAGCATTCTTACCGATTGCGGCACGCTATGGTGCTCACCGCCAGTCACTAACCATCGAGTTTTTATCAGTGCAACCCCAACAAGGCTTCATTCCCTACGATCATTGGACACCCCAAGGGGATCCACTGGTTGCTGCGCAGCGATTTAAGAAGTGTGTTGCAAGGCGTCGATCGGTGCGGCACTTTTCCGATCGGCCTGTTCCTAGGGCGTTGATCGAGACCATCATCGCTGCAGCGGGCACCGCCCCGAGCGGTGCCAACAAACAACCCTGGCGTTTCGTGGCCGTCGATGATCCGGCGATCAAGCGGGAGATTCGCATCGCTGCCGAAGCAGAGGAGCAGCGGTTCTACAACGATCGTGCCCCAGCCGATTACTTGAGCGATTTGCGACCACTGGGAACCGATGCCGACAAGCCTCTCTTGGAGGCGGCCCCTTGGCTGATCGCGGTCTTTAAGATCATGCGAGATGAGGCCGACAACAACTTGTCTGAGCGGACCTATTACGTGGGCGAATCGGTCGGCATCGCCTGCGGCCTGCTGCTCGCCGCGGCGCAGCATGCGGGGCTGGCGACGCTTACCCACACGCCGAGCCCCATGAAGTTTCTCTGCCAAATTCTCAAACGCCCCGACTACGAGCGTCCGTTTCTGTTGATTCCCGTTGGGTGGCCGATTGATGGCTGCCTTGTTCCAGACATCAGCCGAAAGCCACTCGATGAAATCATGGTGTGCAATCGACCGGGAGATGATGCCAAGTGATCTGGTTGCATTGGCTGCTGACGGCCCTCTTTGCACTGCTTGGCGCGGGCTGCCTTTTGCTGGTTGTGATGCAATTGCCCGGCGTGTGGCTGCTGCTCGTGCTTGGTGTCATCGTGCAACTGGTCGATGTCACGTGGATTCATGGAACAGATGCTGATGCGGGCTGGTGGGCACTGGGTATCGCCGCGGTGCTCGCGGTGCTGGGCGAAGTGCTCGAGGGCATTGCGGGCGCCGCAGGGGCCAAAGCCGGCGGGGGATCGCGACGGTCCATGTGGGGTGGGTTCATTGGTGGCATCCTCGGAGCGATCCTTGGGACGCCGTTTATCCCAATACCAGTTCTGGGAACTTTCATTGGTGCGGTTGTGGGCGCGTTTGCCGGCGCATTTCTCGGAGAAATCACCGGCACAGACGCGATGAACAAGGTGGAAGCAATCAAGCCAGCCGCCGGCGCCGCAACCGGTCGGGCTGTAGGAACGCTTCTCAAAGTTGCCATCGCCGTGGCGGTGTGGTTGATTGTGATCGCCGGCCTTGTGATCCGCTGACCGACACCGCGAGACAATCAGGCGTCGCCCGTAACTCGTAGAACTTCCGACAAAGTCGTGTCCCCCTGGGCCATCTTGTGCAACGCATCCTGACGCAAGGTCATCATCCCCGAGTCGATGCAGTGCTGTCGCAATTCGTTGACAGCAGGATTGGTTGCGATGCGATCTCGAAGATCATCATCGACCAATAGCATTTCATGCACGCCTAGGCGGCCAGCAAGTCCGGTTTCGCGGCAGGTGTTACAGCCAGCCCCTTCGACCATGGAGTCCAAACTCAGTCCATGGGTTGCCAGAATCGCCGCAGCGTCTTTGGTGACAGGGATCTCACGCTTGCAACCACTGCAGACGCGTCGCATCAATCGCTGTGCCAAGACAGCATTGACGGCACCAGACACCAGGAATGGCTCGATGCCGATATTGATCAGGCGGGTGATTGACGATGGCGCATCGTTGGTGTGCAATGTCGACAGCACAAGGTGGCCGGTAAGCGCCGCTTGAATAGCGATGGTCGCTGTTTCCTGATCACGGATTTCGCCGACCATGATGACGTCGGGGTCCTGCCGCAAGAGCGTCCGAAGGGCCGCTCCAAATGTCATGCCAATGCGGTCGTGCGTCTGAATCTGCGTAATGCCCTGGACCTGATACTCAACCGGATCTTCTACCGTCGAGACGTTGAGCCTCTGAAGGTCGAGTTCCTGCAGTGAGGCGTACAGTGTTGTCGTCTTGCCTGAACCCGTCGGACCAGTGACGAGCAGAATGCCGTGCGGTCGTGCGATCTGGGCACGCCAGTCTGTCAGAAGATCATCGCGAAAGCCCAAGTCACCCAGCGGAACCTTCACACTGCGATTGTCGAGCAGTCGCATGAC
>JABAAC010000127.1 GCA_014238965.1 Phycisphaerales bacterium
ATTCCAATCGATCAATTTGCCCTCGCCCTACGACGATTGCTCGATGCTGGCGCGGAGGTTGAGGACCCGCAGGCCGACACGCAGGAGATTGAGTCATGAAGCGCGGCGGCGAACTGGGAACGATCGTACTGGTGACTGTGGTCACCATTCTCATCTGGTTGCTCTCCGCTGCCAAGACACGAGAAGTCGCCACGCTGACTGCTCGTATCACATTTACCGTGGCTGGCGATGCTGCAATTGATCGGTTCGAGGTTGCCCCGGCACAAATAGCCGTCAATGTGACCGTTGAAGGAGGCGCACTTGCTGTTCGCGCCGCTGGCGAGGCCCTCCGCAGCGCACCGCTGGAACTTCAACTCCCCGCTAAGGCGGGACGCCAAGATATCGAAGGGCTGGCCATGCAATTGCAAGACCTCGGCGTCGTTCGCGATGCCGGCGTCAGCGTGATTTCGGTAGACCCGGCCAATGTGTCGGTGGATGTCACTGAATTCGTCGTGCGAACAGTGGTTATCCGCGCCGAAATCGAAACGGCCTCGACCGTTCAGGACGTCGCAGTCGCTCCCAACACCGCCAAGATGACCCTGCCCAAAACCGTGGCTCAAGACCTGCCCGATACGCTTGAAGTGGAAGCGGTCGTAGATCCAAGGGATGTAGCCAGACTCGACCCAGGCGTGCTCCACACCGTCGAAGGAACCCTTCGGCCCATCGGTCTTCCCCCAGGCGCTGGCGCTGTGACCATTGAGCCGCGAACCGCCCGTGTGTCCTTCCAACTCGTCGCCAGAATGCGACAAGCCATCGTGCCGCGAGTCCGCGTGCAAGTGGTGTCGGCCCCTGAGGACTTTGGCCACTACAACGTCCAAGTCATGACCCCACTTCTGGAAAGCGTCGAGATTGAAGCCTCTCCAGTGGACGTCGCCCGCATCGAATCAGGCCAAGCACAGGTCGTCGCCGTCCTACACCTAAGCACCAATGACAAGGAAAAGGGCATCCAGTCAAAGCCCGTATCCTTCTTCGCCGTCATCGGCGCCAACGGCGAAGCAACGCCGATTCAGGGCGCCATCAAAGGCAATTCGAATCTCGACATCAAACTGCAAATCACCAAAGTTGCAACGCCAGGCTAACGCGATTCACCACCACCGCTGTTCGCCTGAACTCGCGGACAAGCCGCGACTTACTCCCACCGCGTGCAGTGCCACAACTTCTTGCCGCGTTTGAGCAAGATGGTCGTGCTGTGAAGCAGATCGTCCTTCGTCAAGCGTCGATCAAGCGCCACATCACCGGCAACCTTCACACCATTGATCGCTACGGAGCCATTGCCAAGAAACTCTCGGGCTTCTCGCTTGGAACCAGCAAGCGTGGTTTCGGCCAGCAAATCGAGCAGCAAGACACCACTGCCACCGAGCGCACCATGATCATGTGATGTTCCGGGGACATCAGCCACCACATCGGCCAGCAAGTTGGCATCGAGGGCCGAAACTTCGCCGCCAAAGAGTGCCTTGGAGGCAGACTCGGCTCGTTCCAGTTCTGCTTGACCATGCATCATGGCAGTCACCTCTGCCGCCAGTCGATGCTGCGCCAGACGCAGATGGGGTGACTGGGCGTGCTGGGCCTCTAGGTCGACAATCGTCGGTTCATCGAGAAACGTAAAGAACCGCAGGTACTTGCTGATGTCGGCGTCGGCCGCATTGAGCCAGAACTGATGAAAGGCGTAGGGGCTGGTACGATCGGACGTCAACCACACAGCGCCTGAGGCTGTCTTGCCGAACTTGGTGCCGTCGGCCTTGAGAATCAACGGGGCCGTAATGCCGTAGCCGCGGGCCTCGTGCTCATCGCGTCCTTGCCACTGGCGTCGAATTAAATCTATGCCGCTGACGATGTTTCCGTACTGGTCCGAGCCGGCCATCTGCACCGTGCACTCATGCGTTTGTCTTAAGTGCAGAAAGTCGTAGGCCTGCAAC
>JABAAC010000040.1 GCA_014238965.1 Phycisphaerales bacterium
CTCATCCCCATGGCCGGTGGAAGCAACTGATGTGTCGGACATTCTCCTGACCCATCTGCACGGCGATCATAGTGATGGTCTTGAGACACTCGGCTTTGCAAACCAGTATCGCCGTGATGTGCCGCGGCGGCCTCGTCTACACGCGCTGCCTGAAGTGCTCTCTCGTGTGTGGGAGAAACTCGGCCCGGCAATGGACGGCGCAACCAGGCTTGAGGGCAATATGTCAGTTTTGGAGGACTACTTCGAACCTTGCCCACTGGAACCCGGTGAGGTGCGTGACATCGGCGGACTGTCCGTGCAATGTCGACGAAGCGTGCACTCGCTGCCATGCATGGCAGTTCGAATCGATGACGGTACGGCATCGCTGGGCTGGTCCGGAGACACAGAGTTCGTGCCAGAGCTCGTTGAATGGCTGGCCAAGGCCGACGTTGTTGTGCATGAGTGCGGTGAACAGTTCAAACACACGCAGTACGCGGATTTGGCATCATTACCTGCGTGGGTGCAGGCGAGAATTCGACTGATTCACCTACCCGATGACGCTGACGTGCCCAGTGAGCCTATGGCTCCTCTGAAGCAGGGCGAGGTATTGAATGTGGTTCCACGCGTGGATGGCGGCGACTGAATTCAGTGATCGACATTCATGGGCTACGAGTTACAATGGTCTACCCCATGAACGCCGCAGAAACACCTACACAACCCACCCCAGAATCAACCGCTGAGCCAGCCACAATGTGTGCATTTGAGAGCAGTGGTTCCGAGATGTCTTCATTTGTACATCGTCACATCGGGCCGTCCGAAGTAGATATTGCGGACATGCTTGCATGTATCGATTGCGATGATGTGCAAGCTGTGGTGGATGCCGCAATTCCCACTACGGTGGGCACTGACGCAACCACCAGTATCGGCATTGGCCAGGCGGAGCACATCGTGGTGGACCGTCTTCGCGATCGGGGTGAAGCAAACACCGTGTTGCGATCTGCTATTGGAATGGGCTATCACGACACACTCGTGCCGCCGGTTGTGCAGCGTGCTGTCCTTGAGAACCCTTGTTGGTACACGCAGTACACGCCATATCAAGCAGAGATTTCTCAAGGTCGGCTCGAAGCCTTGTTGAACTTCCAGACGATGGTGTGCGATCTCACCGGGCTCGAAATTTCCAATGCGTCGCTACTCGATGAGGCGACCGCTGCCGCTGAGGCCATGATCATGGCGCGATCAATTGCCGGTGGTGATCGAAGTGTGTTCGTTGTCGATGATCGCTGTCACCCACAGACAATTGCAGTGCTTCGAGGCCGGTGTCGATCACTTGGTGTCACCCTCCAGTGCATCAATGTCGTCGACTATGCAGGTTCTTTCGAGGACGCCTTTGGAGTACTTGTGCAAGTGCCGTGTACCGATGGTCTGTTGCGGGACTGGGCCGATCGTGTTCAGGCGATCCGGGCCGCCGGAGCTGTGCCCATTGCATCGGTCGATCTATTGTCACTGTGTCTGGCAACGACGCCCGGCGAGATGGGCTTTGCTATTGCAGTGGGTGCTGCGCAGCGATTTGGCGTGCCCATGGGCTATGGCGGTCCACACGCGGCGTTCATCGCGACTGAGTCCAAGCATGTGCGTAAGATGCCCGGCCGAATAATCGGGGTCTCCCGTGATGCAACCGGCGCACCTGCCTTGCGCATGGCGATCCAAACACGTGAGCAGCACATTCGCCGCGATCGTGCAACAAGCAACATATGTACTGCGCAAGCGCTGTTGGCCATCATGTCTGGGTTCTATGCCTGTTGGCACGGGGCCAAGGGCTTGCACGCTATCGCGACACGTGTTCGCGGGCATGCTGAGCGATTGCGAAGTGCTGCAATCGCCGGCGGACTTGATGTGTTAGAGGGCCCTTTGTTTGACACGGTCAAGATCAACATGCCTGGCAACGTTGATGCTGTGATTGCTCGCGCGGAAGTCGCGGGCTGGAATCTTCGACGCCACTGTTGTGGCAATGCCATCGGCATCAGCCTTGATGAGACAACGACGGATGCTGATGTGAGCGTGCTTTTGGAAGTGCTCGGCATTGCAGTCTCTGTTTCTGAGCTAGATGCGATTGATGTGCCCGCACTACCTGAGTCGCTTCATCGAACAAGTGACTTCCTCACGCATGATGTATTCAATATCCATCGCAGTGAAACGCAAATGCTTCGATATATCACGTCTCTTCAGGAGCGTGATTTGTCGCTTGCCCACAGCATGATTCCACTTGGATCATGCACGATGAAGCTCAACGCAACGAGTGAAATGGTCGCGGTAACATGGCCGAACTTCGCGGGGCTGCATCCATTTGCACCCACGACGCAGACGACGGGCTACCAAGCATTGTTTTCCGATCTCGAGCGATGGCTTGCAGATTTGACGGGCTTCACGGCCGTCTCACTGCAGCCCAACGCCGGCTCACAAGGTGAATATGCTGGGCTTATGGTCATTCGTGCGTTGCATGAGGCTGCTGGTGATGTTGGGCGGGATGTATGCCTTATTCCAGTATCTGCTCATGGCACGAACCCCGCTAGTGCGGTTGCAGCGGGCTTTCGGGTTGTCACGGTGGCGTGCGACGCAGGTGACATTTGCCTTGATGATCTCAAGGCGAAGCTTGCTTCACATGAAGGCAACATTGGCGCATTGATGCTGACGTACCCAAGTACGCACGGCGTCTTTGAAGACTCGGTACGAACGATTTGTGATTTGGTGCACGACGCTGGCGGGCAGGTATACCTTGACGGCGCAAACTTCAACGCCATGGTCGGACTGGCGCGTCCTGGCGATCTTGGGGCGGACGTGTGTCATCTCAATTTGCACAAAACATTCTGTATTCCACACGGCGGGGGCGGCCCAGGCATGGGGCCCATCGCCGTTGCAGAGCATCTTGCGACGTTCCTACCGGGACATCCAGTGGTGCAACCAGGCAGTGCTGGTGAACACGCTATCGATGCCGTGTCCGCGGCGCCGTGGGGCAGTTCCGGCATTTTGATGATTCCTTGGGTGTACATCGTCGCTATGGGTGATGCGGGCCTTCGTCGTGCAAGCGAAGTTGCCATTCTCAACGCCAACTATATGAAGCATCGCTTGGCGAAGCACTTCGACATTGTCTTCTTGAATGATGAGGGCTTCTGTGCGCACGAGTTCATTCTCGATCTTCGACCATTCGATCGCAGCGCAGGTATCAATGCAGACGATGTCGCCAAGCGACTCATGGACTACGGCTTCCATGCGCCAACGATGTCCTGGCCGGTGCCCGGCACGTTGATGATCGAGCCAACCGAAAGTGAATCAAAGGCAGAGATGGATCGTTACTGCGATGCACTTATCGCTATTCGACAAGAAATCAAGGCAATCGAAGAGGGCACTGCTGATCGCCAAGACAACGTGCTCAAGCATGCTCCACATCCACTACATGTCGTCGCGGCAGATGAGTGGGCGCGGCCCTATCCCCGCGAGCAGGCAGCGTGGCCATTGCCTTGGTTGCGAGCGAGGAAGTTCTGGCCACCCGTGGCCCGCATCGATAACCCGCATGGCGATCGAAATCTAATCTGCTCGTGCGATGGATTCTGATTCGAAGTCGAATGAGAGCGGCACTATGCCAAGATTCGTAATCGAATAGTCTCGGGAATCGCTGCAATGCGCTCGTGGAGTGCGGGCTGGTCAACCCGGTCAATATCAAGAATGACATATGACAGTGTGCCGAGGCTTTGCAGATATTCAGCGTGAATGTTTGCATCAAGTTCAGCGATGGCCGCGTGCATTGCGCTGAGTACGCCGGGCACATTGTGATGAAAATGTAGAACGCGCAGGTGATCTGGGTGAAGCCGCGGCAAGTCGACGCTCGGTACATTCACTGATGACATGGTGGTTCCACGGGAACGAAATCGAACCAATTTACCGGCGACTTCCTTGGCAATGAGTGCTTGCGCTTCAATGGTGCTTCCGCCCACATGCGGTGTAAGAATGACGTTAGGTATGCCTGCCAATGGGCACGAAAATGGCGCTTCGCCCGATGCTGGTTCAGTTGGGTACACATCGATAGCCGCACCGCCTAGCCGTGATTCCTGCAGTGCGATCGCAAGCGCTTCCAGATCAACCACGCTACCTCTGGCATTGTTGATGAGCATGGCATGTGGCTGCATGCGGGCAAGTTCAGCCGCGCCGATGAGGTGTTTTGTGGCGGGGGTTGCCGGTACATGAAGCGTGACAACATCGCTTACAGCGAGCAACTCCTCTAACGAGTCGAGTGTGCGAGCATTTCCAAGTGGCATTTTGGGTTCGACATCGTGGTAGACCACCTGCATGCCCAGCGATTCAGCCAAGACCGAAATTTGGCTACCGATATGACCATATCCAACGATGCCAAGGATTCGGCCACGTACTTCATGCGCACCATGCGATGTCTTGTGCCATCGGCCCTCGTGAAGTTCGCGAGAGCGATCACACAGGCCTCGATGCAACGCAATGATTTCCGAGAGCGTCAATTCTGCCACGCTTCGCGTATTTGAAAATGGTGAATTGAAGACGGCAATGCCGCGGCGCGCAGCTGCGTCGAGATCCACTTGGTTCGTGCCAATACAAAAGCAGCCAATCGCTTCGAGGTCGGGGGCCGCATCGAGTACGGCCTCGGTGATTTGGGTCTTGGAACGAAGGCCTAGGACCGTGATGTCATTGAGTGCCGTACGGAGCGCTGATTCATCCATCGCACCACTGATACGCTTGACAGCGACATCGCCGCTTGAAAGCACTTCGTCGGCGGCTTCGTGCACACTCTCAAGTAGCAGCACTCGATCGCTCATGAACGCACCTGCGTGCGACTGAGCAGCCGCTCAACAGCGCCAGCGGCGTCATTGGTAAGTACTTGTGCATCGATGTTTGAGCCTACAGCACGTTGCATCCAAGCATCGGGCGTCAACAGGCCGATGCTGCAGATGCGGCGTGTTTCCGAGGCGAGATCTCGACCATCCATGTGCTGAATAATCTGGTGGCTGATCATGTGGCCAAGTGCGTAGTCCGCCAGATAAAGGGGGTAGCCGACCATGTGTTGATAGGCGGCGAGAATGGCATAGGGGTCCGGTCCGAAATGAGCTTCGAAGTACGTCGACCAGAGTTCCTTGGCGACCCGTAGCACTGTGTTGCGAATGGCTTCGGGGTCCGCGTCGGGGTTGTCATAGATCCATCGCCACACGTGAATTTCAAGCAAAGCAGGGCCGGCGATTTGGGATGCTTCCATCAATCGCTCTGCGCAGGCCATGTCCTTGGCGCCATCCGGATCGTCGATGGGCAGTTTGAGTACGGACTTTGCAAGCCCTTGATAGAGGAAGGCAAAGGCTTCGGTGCAGGCTGTATTGGGAACACCGCGAAGGGCTGGTCGTGGCACAAAATTCGTTGAGCACAATTGCTCAATGTTGTGGCCTAACTCGTGCATTGCCGTATCGAAGCCGTCCCAGCCCAGTTCGTGATCCAAACTATTGGTGCGAAGCCATGCGGTGTATTCAGGGAGATACGGTCGCATGGCATGGCCAGCACCGCGAGCGATTTCCACTTTGATACGCGAGCCTAGGAAGTTCGCATCGCCATGTGAGTATCCCAATTGCTCAAGCACCTTTGGCAAAGCGAGTTCAAAGCCTCGGTGATCACCAAAGCGATCTCGCACGGCCGCGTCGAGATCGGCTGCGGCAGTAGGTGTCGCCAATTCGTCAAAGTAAATGTCCTGCGGCTCAAGGTCGCGGCCCAAGCGTTGCCGCATTAACTCGGCCAAGCCGGCACGTGCAGGTGCTTCCAGTAGCAGTTCAAGTTGCTTGACGACTTCGTCTTCGGGGATCTCTCGCTCCAAATCAAACTTGCGACGCAAAGCCGTTGGATGTTCGTGGTGATGGGTGTCTAGGGCCTGGGCTACACGCACATTGTCACACCAGTGTTCATATCGGATCGGGCCCAGTACGGGGCCGCAATCGCCACCGTCGATTGTATTGGCCTGAGCGTTCCAGTCGCCCGTAGCGGTGCGGTCCATGACAGACTGTGGAATGGTTCCGTCAATATGGCGGCGCATGACCCACATAAGTGCTCGCTGGCGGGCAAGGCCTCCTTCAACTGCGTAGGCCGCACGTATCTCTTCGCGAATGAGCCAGTGGGCAATCAGCGCACGATCGGGTTCGAACCAGCGGTCCCCTGTTTCGTCGACCAGAGTGCCCACGGGGACATGGAATTCACTGACAAACTTGCCCGCCTTGAAACTCAACGTACGAACAAGATCAGCGACATCACTTGGGATTCTCGGGCCAAAGGCTCGGCTGATGCGCACGGTGGCCCACTGGTCAGTCGACCATGTGGCACCATCTCGCAGCATGGTGTCCAGATCAGGTCGATCTAAATTCAGCCGGGCGACAAAGGCGAGTTTTTGTCTCCAGAATTGTTCGGACAAATCCGGTGCCGGGTCGAACGTGGCCAAGAGGTCATCGACTTTGCCAAAAGGTTCTCCGCGAAGGTCGGACCATCGTCTGAGCGTACGCCGCATTTCGTAGAGGTGGCCACCAACTTGTTCAAGCGCTGTTTCAAGTCGGCTTACAAGCACGGGCAGTTGATCAACAGGACCGATGAAGTGTGTCGTGCAGAATTCGGCGAAGGCGTTGGCATCGCCGTCATCGCTTCGCCACAGAGAGGCAGTGTGTTCAACGCCACGCGTGGCACGTTCACGGGTGTGTTCACCATGCGTCTGAACCAATTGCTCAATAATCTCAGCAGTTGGAAATGGGCTTGTGCAGGTGTCCAAGGTTGGTGCAGTGGATGTAGGCATATGCTCGCTTTCAGTGCGGTGCGTTGAAGGGGGCAGTTTACTGCTCTGCGATCCGCGGCGGTTCAGTGTGTGTCCTCTTCGATATTCAACAGGTATGCCACGAGAACGGCCAACTGTTCTAAGGCAATGCCCGCCAACGGGGCTATGGCGAGCGTTAGTAGGCCAAGAAAGACCATAAGAAGCGACAGCGGTGGAAATGCGAACATTGCCAGAAAGGCGATCGTTCCTTCACAAATGCAGATAGCCAGCACCAGCATGGGCAGGTTCGATCGCATGCCACGCAGAAGTAGGAGTACTCGCATGTCCACAGTATGCGCTTGGAAGGGGCCCTTGCGGGTATTGTGCCCCCATGTTGAACCCCAAGTTGTACGTTGTGTTGATGGCGAGTGTGTTGGTTATGGCGTCTTGCGCCTCTCAACAGGGGGCTGGAACCGGCCGGCGTAGTTTGCCCGCAGATGCCGTGCCCGTGGGCGTCTCCTCCAATGGCTCACATGTCTCACTTGATGTCGGGCAGATTTTGTACGTCGAATTGCCCGAGAATCCATCGCGTGGACTGACTTGGCAGTTGTCCTCGCCTATGGACCAGACGGTAATGATGCCCGACGGTCAGCGATTCATCGAGTCGACGAAGCAGAAGTCCGAAGGTTCATTGGTGGGCACACAGCAACTTCGATTTGCCGCGACGGGTGTTGGCGAGACTGTGATTGATCTTGCACTTGTTCGACCTGGGGCAGGCATGGGTTCCGCCGCTGAGCGGTGGATTGTGCAAGTCATCGTTCGCTAAAGGCGTGTACTGTCAGGGAAGTTGGGGAGACCAGTTCCATGACAAGGCGGCGTCTGCCCACCGTCGCATGTCACCAAGGCGGCCAAATGACTCGACTGTAACGCTGCCATCGGGGCTGGCCACAACCGTTTGCCCCTTGTGGCGTGCTGAGACGAATCCAGATGAGGATGGATCGCTTGCTGTATCGGGTGTCGCAAAGTCGCCCGAATCAGTGATTTGCCAACTAGGTTGGCCAGTTGTGGCACCGGGTCTGAATGGTGGCTCGATGCGCCACCAGCCCTCAACGTGCTGTCCACCAGAGGCTGCATCTTGCCCTCTCGCAGATGCGAACAACACTAAATCGGCGGGTCGTCTGAGCTTCGATAGTGAATCTACGAACAGTGGGGTTGCAAGAGGGTCCTGGGTCTGCATGAATTGCGTGAGGATCCACGTGTCCGATTCATTGCTTTGTCGCCCACCGATCCACTCTGCATTCATTCCCAGTGTCGGGTGGAGCGAAGCGACGTACAGCCGAGTTGTTGGATCTCCTGGGCCATCCATGACCTGCCCTCGCCAAGACTCTTGTGCCCCGCCCCACAACGTCTGGCTTGGGTTGTCTAGGTATGCGTGCAAACGCCATAGCCAACGGCGACGTGCAAGTTCAGGAATGGTCACGCCATTGAGTTGCAATGGCGACTCACTGGGTGAGAGCGCAACATCGAGTGCCACTTGGCCCGGAAGTAACATTCCTTCGTGATCAGTTGACCATGTCCGCCAGGCTTGTGTTGTTCGGCGAGCAATTGCAAGTTCATCCGCCGCGTATGCAGCACTTTGCATGACCGATGCAGCGGGAATCACAAGTGCGCCAAGCACGCCAATGATCGCGACGACGACCATCAGCTCGATAAGCGTGAAGCCACGATTGCGGCTTAGTTGGTCAATGTCTGGGCTGGTGTGCATGGGGGAAGTTTGGAGGAGCAATACGCCAGAATGGTGTCCATCTCCGGCCTTGGGTGTCGCAGATTGTCAAGAATAGTAAGTTATGCCAAAAAATGCTATTGCGACGCAATCGCAACTACTTAACATGTGGCTCTGCTTGTGGGCACGGTTGAGCCCGCCCGTTTCAGGTTTGGAGTATGCCATGATTCTCTCTGCAACCATATTGGCCACGATGAGTTATGGCAGCGGCGTAACGTTGCAGATGCCCGATTTGGATCGTTGGAATTACCCATTTAACGCATCACCGGGGGATCGAACGGTTGGTTCGACGTTTAGCAGTTATGCCAGTGGCTACGACTTTGACAACCGTGACGGTCAATTGTTGCTGGGTTGGTATGGAGACAGGGTTGCGCCATCTGGGCTACCAGCATCGGCCTATGCCATCAACAACTGCACCGTGACGCTCACCATTGCGTCCGACGATATTGCCTATGACCCGACGCTCGATGACCTTGCCTCGTATGAACCAGATGGCCCTGCCGATATTGATCCAGGTCGGCCAGTGGTACTTTCGGGTGTGGGCTTCCGAAACGGATGGGATGGGTGGACCTTTGGTGAAACCGGTCCTTATGGGGAGGCGATGACATCAGGAACTCGCAACTGCTTTGCGATCGATTTTGATTCCGCTGGAGCTGTGCGGGATATGTCAAACTCACTGACACATGGATTCGTGCCTAACCAGTTCGCCATTGCCCAGACCGATGCCGTTGCAGTTGGGGACATCATGCCCGCCTACACGGTGCTGCAGTTTCAAGTCGACGTGACCGACCCTGATATCCAGTGCTACGTGCGCCGCGCCATGGCCGATGGGCTCATTGAATTCGCCGTGACATCACTGCATGGGGCAAGCAAGCCCGGGGGCGGCGGGGGCGGGTTATGGCCGGACTGGGTCTGTAAGGAGAACGCACTTGTTGGCCTAGGGGTTATTGATGCCGCTGGCCTCGTTATTGACGTCAACGTCACTGAGCCTTCAGGCGTTGTTGGCGATATAGATGGCGATGGAGTCGTTGGCGTGAACGACTTGCTTCGCATTCTGGAGGATTTCGGGGTCTGTCCTTGTTGTCCAAGCGACCTTGACGAATCTGGCGCCGTCACGGTTGACGACCTACTGATGCTCATCAGCGCCTGGGGCTCGTAGCCCCTGCCTTTTTATCAATCTGTCCTGTACGGACATCCTCTGTGGGTGTCCTAAAAATGAAGAGAAGAAGATCGTGAAGAACCAACTGTTATGTATTGCTTGTGCTTCAATCACTGCCTTGACCTCGGTTGCAACCGCTGATGAGTGGACTAGCGAAGACGTGCCGTCCTGGCGCAACACTGACGGTTCGTCCTACTACCTGTGGGATACATTCACATCTGCCAACGGTTACGTTGATGGGCCGAACTTCCCCAACAACGAGGCATGGCCTTCTGGTGAGGCGATGCTCTTTAACTTCACCGATGATGCGTTCATTAGTGGCTCTGGCAACATTTATGGCTTCGGTGGGCCGCTGAATATTCACACGTATGCCTATACGCAGGCTGACGCCTTGGCAGCGACCATCAACATTGCCACGATTGGCAGCGAGATCAATTACGGATCGATGATGCTAGCGTGGACGGACGGCATCGAAGGCTGCGCATCAGGTGCGCTCTTTGGTGGCCCATCCATCAACCACTGGGAAGAAGTTGACTTTGGACCAGGTGTCGGCGCAGAGGTCAACGTGTCTTGGAATTGGGACTTGTCGGGCATCGATGCCGATATTCGTGAACTTGCCATCATCTTTAGCGGAACGGCCCCGCACATGAGTTTGGACATGGTTGGCCTCGACGTGCTGACCGCGGTGCCAGCCCCAGGTGCATTGGCCCTGCTTGGATTGTGTGGTTGTGCCCAACGTGGCCGTCGCAGGCGGCGTGCCTGCTAAGGGCCAAAGGCGTCACACAAGCATTGCCCCTAGGGCAAAGCCGGCGGCTGCTGCGACAACGCACAGCACCACCATGGCGACAACTGATCGTGGAGTGAATTCCGCATCAGATTGTCGACCATCGTCGATCAGCACTGTATTGATGGCGTCGGCGAGTGCGCCCCCGCTGCGTGGTCGATCATCACGATCATTGGCAAGGCAAAGCGCAGCGAGCGCATTGGCCTCTTGGGCAAGGCGGCCTTCCAATCCATGACATGCCGCCTTGATCAGGTGGCCCATTGCATAGATGTCCACACGCCCATCGAGTTCCCATCCGGAAACGGCAGACCATTCTGGCGCGGGGTTGGCTGGGCCTGGGAGTGGTCCTAATTCTGAGCCATCAGGTGGCAACACCGCCAGCAGCCCGGCAAAGCCCGGTTCACTCAGCCGATATGAGCCGTCATCAACAAGTCTGACGGATTGACCAACTCGTCCATGAAAGAGCCCACGGCGGTGTAGTTCTTCAAGGCCCTCGGCAAGTTCGCTCACACGCTGTAATACGCGTCGCAACTCCGCGATGGACTCAGCGCCCGTGGCATGGGGCACGACGCCGCCAACAGCTTCATGAAGCAGGAAGACTTCGGTTCCACGACCTGCCTCAACGGATCCCATTTCCAGAACCCGTGACAGATTCGGGTGATCCGCGCGGTTCAAAGCCTCTGCTCGGTAGGTCAATCGTCTACGCGCTGCGCCGGTGAGTTGCCCACGGGCGAGGGCGAGCACGCCATCTCGTGGTGAGGCTTGGCGACGGGTACTCCAGCGAACCAGAGGCCCATCGGGCGGTAGGCCCTCAAGAATTTCGGCGGAGCCAATACGAGGCGGGGCACCAGCGTGCACACCAGCGTGCAATTCATGTGAGGCGGTCTCATCCAGCAGTGCGCCGTGCGTTGAGGCGTAGTGGGCCAACATCGCATCGACCTCTCGACGCAACTCCGGATCATCCCCGCAACTGACGCGTACGAAACGCGTGCGATCACCGAGCGGTCGATCGAGCGCTTCGTCGAAAATGCGTTCGACCCGTTCTCTGGTTGTCTCATCGGTGGATTCGATCACCGATTCAGCTCCACGAACGCTGCGGGCGTTCGGCCGGGCATTGATCATGGATGGAGTGACGAACCACCTTGCCGAATCAACGATCGTTGCCGTGTTACAGGGTACCAGTCTGATCAAAATGGAACAGCCGCTGCGGGAGTAATTCCACCGTCCTCATTCAGCAGCCGGGGGTGCCTGTATTTGCACTAACTCAAGTGCCACGATGACGCGAATGTCATCTCCAAGGCCCGATGTGATGCCGTAGGACATGCCAAATTCACTTCGCTTGAGTGTGAACATCGCCTCAAAGCCACTCTTTACACGTTTGCCAGAGTCCGCCATCCCCAAGTATGTCAATTCAGCCTGAATAGGAGCCTTGTGGCCAAGCAGGCTCACGGTGCCATGCAGGGTGAACGTGTGCTCTGTAGAGGGCTCGACCTTTGTCGATGTGAAGACCATTTCCGGGAACTCGACTTCATTGAAGAAATCGGCACTTCGCAAGTGCTTGTCCAGATCTGGATGCCCACTATCCACGCCCTTGATCGGGATGTGAATGTCCAGTTTGAGGGATGTAAGCGTGGCCTCGTCGAATGTTGCCGTGCCAGAGACGTCATTGAATCGACCCCAAAAAGCGCCTGGACCATGTCGCACTCGAAAAAGCGCCGCTGAGTGGACGCTATCAACTTTCCATGTGGATGCAGCACTCGCCGATTCGGTGTGCTCGATGGCCACCACTGGACTCAGTGGCAGTATGAAGGCCCCAATCGCAGCCAGCGCTAGGGCGGCGAAGCTGTATGTGGTTCTCGATGCGGTTGGATTCACGGGAGATGCTCCTGTTGATTGCGGCCTCAATCCTAGGAAAGATAAGTCGAGATAACGTGAGATTCATCGCCATTATGCCAATGTGTGATCAAACTCCAGTGGAACCGTTTCCAATCACCGGCCGGACAGCCGATAGTAGATATGTCATGAATTGCTTGAGATGGAACATTCACGCGTTATTGATGTGTGTCACAAGTTTGATTGTGTCTGTGGGCACTGGTGCGGATATCCGGGTACCAGAGGACGCCCCAACAATCAAAGCGGCTCTTGAACAAGCCGCGGACGGCGATCGCATCGATATTGCTGGGGGTAGTTGGGTCGGTGGAATCGATTTGGCCGGTAAATCGGTGCTGTTGAAGGGGCGATCACCTGGCCGGACGTTGCTTGTGGGCCCGATCGATGGGGGCCCGGTCATCATGTGCACAAACGGGGAGGGTGCCGGCACGGTGTTTGAAGATCTCATTATTCGCGAAGGCAGTGGCTATCCAGTCACTGGGTTCAAGCAGCTCACCGTTGGCGGTGGCTTGATGTGCGACGGGGCATCGCCGACAGTTCGACGATGCGTCTTTGAACGAAACACGGCTTCACTCAGTGGCGCTGGCGCCTACTGTGGCAACAATTCGCATGCGAGGTTTGAGCACTGCACATTTAGAGCAAACCAGTCAGAAAAGGGCGCTGGGCTCAGTGCTGTGGGCAGCAACCTTCAACTGATCGACTGCATCTTTGAGGCGAATCGCGCAACCTACGCCGGCGGGGGTTTGCTTGTGGCCGATGGTAGTAATGTCACCCTCAACGGGGGGCGGTTTACTCGCAACGTCGCAGGATTTACGGGTGGAGGGGTGTATGAATATGACGCGGAAACACGCGTGAACGATGTGGTGTTCGATAGAAATAGAGCCACGCTTCGAGGTGGTGCGATCTACTTTGGGCACCAGTCACGCGGAGAGATAGAGCGCTGCGACTTCCGATCACCAACCGATGAAGTCGCAGGAACTCTGTGGGCACTTGATCGCGCCGCAATTGTGGGTGCTTGCCATCTAGATCGCTGGTGCATTCAAGCGGAAGAGACTGACTGCGTACTTGCAGGTGGTGTGTATGAGGGCGATCACTCGACGTGTGATAAGCGATCAACAGATGCAAGGCAAAGAGAACGAGGGGACATCGATCGAAACGGCGAAGTAAACAGCCGCGATCTAGCTCTGCTCATGCTTCTTTGGCGCTGACGGGGCCGTTCTGAAGCACAAGGCGTTCTATGAGCCCGCGTACATTGCGAGCTTGGATGCGTTGCGCATCGCCTGTAAGTTCTTCGCTCGACCACAGAATTGGATCAAATTCTGGATCCGGTCGACCATGGCTGCCCCGCACGAGTGAACTGTCAAGGGGAACCACATCCAGCAAGGTTCGGAAGCCCAACTTCCGTGCCATGAGCTTGGCGGCGAGGACCAGCTTGGGCATGCCAATGGTGGGATCCAGAAACAACTCGCGTGGGTCGTACCCGGGCTTGCGATGTATGTCGACTGTCCGCTGCCAGTCTGGGGCCTTGGCGGGGTCCGTCCACCAGTCGTGTGTAAACCATCGGTCAGCGCGAGCGACGAGTACTAAGTCACCTGCGCGATCGTGGTCAATTCCGGCCACCCGTTTGCCTCGATCATCAAGAACACGATCGATGCCATCGATTGCCATGAGATGCTCGGTGAACCGGGGAGCGTCGCTGGGATTACGCAAGTACACATGCGCAATTTGATGGTCAGGCACGGCGAACGCACGACTCGCCCCCGCATCGAGGTATTCACGCCCTCGTTCCATACGAAGTGACAGCGCCCCAGCATCGCGCAGCGCGAGATTTGGCGCTACAGACCCACTCACTGGCATCACGCCGTACTCGTTGACGACCAGAACCCGTCGGTCGCGATTCAGGAGATACTCGATCAAATCCGCAGCGACATCATCAATTGCTTGGCACTCCGCAACCATGCGTTCATCGTCCGGGCCAAAGCGCTGAAGTCCATAGTCGAGGTGAGGCAAGTAGCACAGCAGCAATGTCGGATCAAATCGTTCTTCAACACGCTTGGTGGCCTGGGCGATCCAGCGGCTGCTTGTGATATCCGCAGCAGGGCCCCAGAACTTGAACAACGGGAACTGCCCAAGCGTGGACTGCAGCGTGTATCGAAGGTCAGGAGGTTGCGTCCATACGTCGGGGATCTTGCGGCCATCAGCTAGGTACATCGGCCGTGGCGTAATGGTGACGTCTGTCGAGGCATACATGGCATGCCACCAAAAGCAGTTCGCGCACGAAATTGAAGGGTCGCTCGCGGCTAACGAATCCCAGATTCGCGGCGATTGCACGAGTCGACTGGACTGTTGCCAAAACCGTGTTTCGTCACTTTGTCGATCATGCCAACCATTGCCGACAATGCCGTGCACCGTTGCTGGTGTTCCCGTCAGCATGGTCGCTTGACTCGTGCAGGTGACTGCGGGAAGTGGTGGCGCAAGGCGCATGGTCGTGCCAGACTGCATGCAGGCGGCCAGCCGAGGCATATATCTAAGTTGCGTTGGGGTCAACGCGACGAGATTCAGGATTGCGGTGCGGTTTGCCACGGCGAGTGTTCTATCAGGTTCCGATGGTTCGTCGTTGCAGTGCCATGCACAGGGCCATACAGGCCATGGCAACGCCACCTGCAATGAGTTCATTGGCAGCCACAAGCAGTGCCGAGTCCAAGATGCACAGTCCCAAGATTGAGCAGACCACAGCCTGAACACGGTGGCCATTGGCGTACCTACGCTGGATGACGGCAATCCAGATGCATGGAATCCAGACACCCACGATGATCAATATGCTTCCAAAAATTGCAGTGGGCATTGAAACAGCGTGAGTCTGTCCTACTAAAGGGGCTGCCAGTGCCGCAATGATGAATAGGGCCAACCACCCGCCAGCCGTTGCCTCACCGCCGTGTTCCCCTCGGGCAAGAAGCGTAATGCCTGCAGTCCAAGATGCAACGGCAGCGGTTCCAATCCAAACTTGGGGAACATTAAGCCCACCTGCAATGTGGGCAGCAAGCAAGATAAGAAGGGCCCTGCAGGCAGCCATGAGCACGCTTGCAACGCCGCCGTGCAGACGATGCAGCACGTTGTACGCCACGATTGACAGAAACAATCCGATGATGAGGGCTTTGGCAACTACATCGAAGCGATCTTGAAGTATGGCTGCCGTTACCACGGCTGCAATAAATCCAACTAACAAGCCACACATAACGATCCGCAATGAGCGGCGCGTGAGCGCACCAGTAACCAGAGGGCGTGTGGCGTTGTGAGACCGATCAAATGGCTCATCGCACAAGTCGTTGTGCGCCATGCCAGCGAGGTAGGCGCAACTTCCACCAACGGCCAATAGAATCAGTGGCCACCACTGTGGCGTGCATGTGCCTTGTGGCAACGCAAGCAGTGTGCCCATGAGCACATTCGTCCACACAGTGGGTAGGTTGCTCGCACGTAGGGCTCGCCACCAGATAGTCGCTGAGGCGGCGATTACGTCCACCCCTCTGCACGAGCTGCATCACGCGTCCAAAGCAACTCACGTGCAATATTCGTTGGCAGATCACTTTGTCGAATCGAATCAGGCAACACATTCCATGCGTAGGTTTCTACTTCCAGCGGTGGATGTAGGTCGCGTTTGTGCAGTGCCGAGAGCATTTCAGTTATCACTCGCTGTGTCGTGCCCAGTGGGCCAATGGACTGTAGGTGCACTGGGACATGTAGATGTGTCCGCCAAAGTCCCTTTGTGTTACTGGCAAGTGCTTCAGGCAGATCAGGCCAGTCTTGGCGATTGCCATCCACCATGCAGGTTGTTTGGTGCATCCATTTGGGCTCGTTGAAGTCGGCCAAACTGTCATGGACTACGGCGCCCTGTTGCATGTCCGCCTCGATGGCAGACGAAACCTGCACACGGCCTAGAGCGATGTGCGACGAGGCAAGGGCATCGAGTGCATCATCGGGCGACTCATGCATCACAGCTAGGTGGCACACATCCAGACACGCCCGCAGCCGACCAGCTGCTGCAAGATCCAGCAGATTGTGTTGGCGGACAAAGTCAGCAAGTGCTGCGGCGGTGTCGAGCAGGCAGCCTGGCTCGGGCTCAATGGCCAGATGTAGGTCGATGCCCATCGTGTGCCAAATGTGGTCGAGTTCTGTGCAGAAAAGCCTGATCTGACCTGCTGCAGCTTCCACGTCGACACCATGAGATGGCCAGCCCAGCGGTACTGTGGTCAAGCCAGCACTACTGTGGGGCTCGACCAAATTCAGCAACGCTTTGGCGCATCGCCTGGTGTACTGCAGGCGTTTTGGATCATCCCATGCGGGTCGGTACACCGCCTCTTTGACCACGTCATCATGAAAGGCCATCGCGGGGAAGGCATTGAGCCCAATACACTTCAATCTACATTCCGCGAGCGTCGAACGAAGCGTTTCTAATTGTCCGCCCCGCACCATGCCAGGTGCGAGCCACAACCCCACACGCCGATCAACATCGCTCGCAGTTAGGTCGATCGCTGCAGAGACATCGCGGAGCGCCGTACAAAGCTCGTCAATGGTGTGTGCATCGTGCACATTCGTGCACCAAGCAACGGGAGGGCCCTGGACAATGCCATTGCCTGTCGTCTCAGCCATTGAGCCGGAAGTTCTTGCTGCGTGAGAGGAATTCGATTGGGTTACCAAACGTGACCTGCTCAATCATTGCCTCAGGGTGTCGGCGTCGTTGCATTTCCATTCGAGCCTTTGGAACGGCTAGGGGGTCTGAGTCACCCCAGTCGCCAGCGGAATTCATCCAGATGCGTTCGGTGCCCCAGCGTTCCAGAATGTCGACAGCGCGTTGCGGGGTGCATTTGGTGTCCGGGTACAGCGTCATGCCCGCCCAAAAACCACGGTCAAGTACATCACCTACGGTGTGTTCTTCAACATGGTCGATGAGTACGCGATCGGGCGTGAGCCCAGCGTTGGCAACCGCATCCATGATGAGCAAAGTACCTTTGTGTTTATCTTCAAGATGCGGGGTGTGCACCAGCACCATTTGATCCCGTTGAGCAGCGAGGTGTAGATGCAATTCAAGCACCTCAAGTTCATTGCGTGAATTCTTGTTTAAGCCAATCTCGCCGATGCCCAACACCGTCGGCGCATCGAGAAACTCAGGAATGATCGATAGTACTTCGCGTGCGAAGCCAACATCCTCGGCTTCTTTAGGGTTGATGCATAGCCATGTATGGTGTGCGATGCCGTAGTTGGCCGCTCGGGCAGGTTCAACAACCGTCAACTGCCGAAAGTAGTCACGGAAGCCCTCTACAGAGCACCGGTCATAGCCGGCCCAAAATGCTGGCTCGGTGATTGCAACGCATCCGGCCTGGGCCATTCGACGATAGTCGTCGGTCGTTCGAGAAACCATGTTAATATGCGGATCGATGTACTTCACGCATCAGCCTCCGGAGAGGGTGCGCCAGATGCGCCTTGCATGGGGGCTGCATCAATAGGAGCGGTGCTTTGGTCGCTTAAGCGATGTTGAATGCGGCGGGCCCGATCGCCATCGCCATCGTGCAACATCGCGATGCATGCAAGCAAGGCCTCAATCCGGTGATCAACGCAGTCCTCTTTCGCGACGCTCCGATCAATTCGATCCAGAAACGCAGCCACATCGAGCACCTTTGCTCGGTGTTCCAAAAAGTACTGGTCAACGATCTCGTTGGCGTTCAGCGGGCATGATCCGTTGGACATACGGCCATCCTACCCGCGTTGCTTAGCGGCCCGCTAGAACCGCATCGAGTGCCGATGCAGTGATGTCCATGTCCACAGCATGTACATCGATGGGTGAGCCTGGTGACTGAATCATGCAGATGGTCAGCCGCCCCCCAAGATGCTGCCGAAAATGCTCCAGCCCTTCGAGCAATTCAGACGTCGTGACGCTGCCACATGGAGTTCTCAGGAATCCAAGTTGGCGCAGGAGCGAGTCAACCCGGTCGGCAGTATCTGCGTCGGTCAAGCCCATTGCTTTGCCCACTTGTAGATCGACGCTCATGCCCATGGCGACGGCTTCGCCATGGGGTACCGTCCAGTCGCTTCTCGCTTCGAGTTCATGCGCAACCCAGTGTCCAAAGTCCAGTGGCCGTGCCAATTTTGATTCAAAGGGATCGCCACCGTCAGTGATGTGCCGCAGGTGCAAGTGGGCACAAGTCTTGAGCACGTGCTCCATGGAGTCAAGATCACGGCGGACGAGTGCATCGGCGCTTGCTTCGATAGTGTCCAGCAGTACATGGTCTTTCACCAATGCAACCTTGATAGCTTCTGCAAGGCCACCGCGCCAATGCGTGTCATCCAGTGTTGTCAACAGCGTCGGATCGTTGATGACACCTGATGGCACTGCAAATGTGCCCATCAGATTTTTGCCACCGGTGACATTTGGGATGTTGACGCCGTTCTTGACACCAATACCAGCATCGCCCTGTGCCAAGGTAGTGGTGGGGATGCGAATGAGGCCAACGCCTCTATGGGCCAGCGATGCTGCCAAGCCCACAGCGTCGAGTAATGCGCCACCGCCGATACCCAGTACACATGAGTGCCTACATAGGCCCGCTTGTCGGATGGCCTCAATGACCGGGTCCACCACCGGCCGCATACCTTGTTTTGCACGCTCCGAGCCGGGCAGCACGATTGGCTCTGTTGCAAGTGTCGCAATGGTTGTGTGCCGGCCAAACCAATCTTCGATCCGACGGGGCACATCGGGTGCGGCCTGAACGAGGCCATCGTCCACTACCGCGAGCGTTGTCACAGGTGCTTCATTCGCGGAGGAAAGTACATTTGCAAGGGCTGTGCCGGTGCCAAAGGCATCACGTTCAAACAGCACTCGGTGCCGAAACGTGACATTAAATGTGCCTTCGAATTGGTCTGGTGGATTCACGAATAACTCATTGTAGGGGCCTTGGCGATTGCCACTTAGTCCCTTGGCCGGGTGATACTCATTACGGTAATGTCGTCGAATTGGCCGTCAGTTTGTAGTTCAGTAAGGGCAGAGACAAGTGTCCCTACACGTTCGTCATCGTCGATCTCAAGGGTGTCTTGAAGCATCGCAGTGAGCCCTTCGAGATCGACCATTGATCCATCATCGCGACGGGCTTCCACCGCACCATCGGAATAGATGAGTAAGTGCTCGCCCCTTTCGAGATGAAGCGTTCCGGCGGTCCAGTTGACTTCAGTACTCATCCCTACCGGAGGTCCGGTTGCATCAGCGACAACTCGTGTGCCGTTTGGGCCAAACAGTATTGCGGGTAGATGTCCTGCGGACGCGAAAGTCACAGTGCCGTCGGGGTCGAGCCGGCCAAGAAAAATGGTCAGAAAGACGGGGCGGCCAGTGCCATCTTCAAGCAAGCGATCGTTCAGCAAACGCAATGCGTCGGCCGGATCATTCACCAGTCTACGCACGCCATGAAGCACTGTGCTGGCAACGGCCATGAACAAGCCCGCGCCGACGCCTTTGCCTGACACATCGGCAACAGTGAACCACGTCGATCCATCCTTTGTCCATGCGTCATAGAAGTCGCCACCTACTTTGAGAGCGGGCTTCATGCGAGCTCGCACGCGGCCGACCTTGTTGTCAGGTAATTGGGTCGATGATGGAATAAGCGAAGCTTGCATGTTTGCAGCAATACCCATTTCGCGAGCCAGAACTGCTTTTTCAGATTCATCCTTGGCTGCTGTTTGCAAAAGGTTCGACAATTGGTTCGTCATGTCATTGAACCCGTTTGCCATCTGTCCCATTTCATCTTTCGAATCAACGTGGAGGCGAACGGCGAAATCACCACGCTGAACTGTATGAAAAGCTTCGGACAGCTTTTGAATCGGCCGGGTGAACCA
Source organism: Phycisphaerales bacterium (assembly GCA_014238965.1). Taxonomy (GTDB): domain Bacteria; phylum Planctomycetota; class Phycisphaerae; order Phycisphaerales; family SM1A02; genus JABAAC01. Next base: position 20,264 of record JABAAC010000040.1, read on the forward strand.
ACCTGTTAGCAGCACGACAATGGAGAGGTTCAGGATCAGTCCCAGTGCGGCGATGAGGGCATCTCGCCATAGCGCAGACCACACGGGCTCCCAAATTGACCGCATATCGATGGGCAGTACCAAGCGCCAAGGGGTGCTATTGATGTGTCCCCAGCCAAGCCAATAGTGTGGCTCTTGGAGTTCAATTGAGCCATCTGTGTCCGTGGCCATGTGAGTGAAGACGTTATCCATTTCCGTTGCGGGTATATCGCCCAACGCCTCGGGGAGCGGTTTCCCAATTGACGCTTCTTCTTGACCCAGAATGACCGTGCCCTTTGTGTCGACCACAATCCAAGGTTCGGCGACATCGTCGGTTGTCCGAACAAGGTCCGTCAATGCGACCGCGTCCACCGCGATGGCTACCGAAACCAGTTGTGATGGGTTGGTCCGGACAAAGATCGGCGTTGTGTGTTGGGTACCTCTTGCGGCGGGCTGCCAGCCATCGAAGCCATGAGCAACGGCCAATTGCATGGCGGCGTCCATACGTTTGGAAACTGGACTCGTCGCGGTGGATTCGTTGCGGGCTACGTCAGTATTGGAGTCGGTTGCAAAGTGCTTGCGTGGGTTGCCGGATCGTGTGTCCAGCAGGCCAACACCTGCAATCCACGGTGGTTGAGCGGCTGCGGCAAGAAACTTAACGAGCCGGTCATTGTCGATCTCAGGGACTGCATCGATCGTCTCCAAAATGCCGCTCGTTCGTAGTTGGGCTAAGCGGGCAAATGCGGATACTTCTTCTGCTTGGAGCCGTACCATCAGGTTGGCTCCCTTGCGTTCTTCATTGAGGGTCGTATGGCCCAATTCATAGAACTGCATAATGCTCATGACGATGTACACCAGCGATAGTGGTAGAGCCATGATCAGCGTGAATTTCAGGCGGATGCTCATGGTGTGACCTTGTCTGGCGCAGATGCACCAAATCTAACTAAATCGCCCTGTGCATCTAGTCCCACTGCAATGGCCATGTCATTGGGACGAGACACGATGACAATTGATGGACGTTCGCCAAGCAACTGCACCACATCGTCGCGCCCTGTTGCCAGGAGCATCAACACAGGGCGGGCTGCGCCGGCGTGCAGTAAGTCAGCTTCGACAAAGGCGGTGTTGTCGTCACTTTCTATTCGATCGTCAACGACAATGACATGTAGATCACCAACGTTAAATGCCGTAGGCAGTGCGTTGGACGTATCACTCTGAGGCATGGGTGCCTCGGCAGTACTGAATCCGATAGTTGCGTCGGGGGGAGGCGCGTCATCACGCATCTTGCCGATATGGACGGTCGGCGTTGTGGAGGCGTGCCACGGTTGCAATGCGACCAAGTTGGACTCTGCTGATGCAGTTTGATGCCAGCCTCGTGGTGCAACAACAAACGGAGCCCGGGGGCCATTCGGGGGCAAAAACCAACGTCCCCGCACATCGGTAAGCACAACATCACGCCCATTGGACACGACGACACGTGCAAGGCCCTTCTCGCGCCCATTGCGTGCGGCATTGCCGTCACTGTCATGAAAGACGAGCCCTTCGAGCCGTTGGTGCTGGTTGTCGGTCTTGCTGCACCCGAGTACAAGCAGTGCCGCCAAGGCAATGGCAATGCGGATGCCGCGCGCTTGGTGCACTCTTGGCCAAGTGATCAAGATGGTGTCACAATGGTTCACGATGCGAGACTATCGCAGAATCATCAGGAGAATCTGAGATGACCACCGAACTGTTGACGCGAATTGACCGACTTGAACGTGGCCGCCGTCAAGGTCATTGTGTGATGCTTCTTTTCATGGCGATCGTGGTAGGGGGCTTGCTTGGTGGGGCAGGCCGTGCATTGGAGCCCGGCCGTCTCCTTGGTCGCTCACTCACAATCGTTGATGAGGCCGGGACACCTCGCATTGAGTTGGCGGCCGATGCCAATGGAGCATGGTTGCATATTCGTGATGTGCAAGGCAACGTCATGGCATCACTAGGAAGTGGGCCCATTGACGGCAATCTTGTGTTGTGGCGACAAAACAACACGCTGCTAGCACGGTTGGGACCGTCCCAGACAAGTGATGGGCAATTAACACTCGGTGGTGTGGATGGTCAATCGCAGATTCGACTGGGTCGCTGGTCGGATACAGGGCCGCAGTTGTGGGTCAAGCCGGTGCATCCGCACACGCCCCCGGCCACGCCTTAATCGCGGCGCCGAGAATGTTGGCGCAGGCTTCGAGCTTTTGGGCATTCAGCACATAGGTCATGCGGACTTCATTTCGTCCCGCCCCTGGGGTGGCGTAGAAACCTGAGAGTGGGGCAAGGCAGGTCGTTTCACCGTTGAGCTCAAACTCGGTAATGAGCCAATGGCAGAACGCACTTGCATCTTCTAACGGCAGTGGCACGGCGAGATAGAACGCACCTTGTGGTGTGGTGACGTCAAGCCCTTGGGCCTGAAGGGCTGCGACAAGTGTGTCGCGACGGTGCCGATATTCGTCAACCATGTCGCAATACCAGTCTTCGGGAAGATCCAGGGCAGCGCTGACGGCATATTGATCGACCGTCGCAGGCGAAAGCCGAGCTTGACCAAAGCGAAGGGCCGCCTCACGGAGCGCGGTATTGCGGGTAATGAGCCATCCCATACGTGCGCCACAGGCGCTCCATCGCTTGGATGCCGAGTCAATGACCACACCCAACTCCTCGCTTCCGTCAATGTCCAGCAGTGATGGTGCCTTCGAACCACGAGGTCCGTCGTACACAAGTTCACGGTACACCTCGTCACTGATGAAGAAGAGTCCACGCTCGTGGCACAGTGCCACAAGAGCCTCGAGTTCCTCCACGGTTAACACACGCCCGGTCGGATTGCCCGGTGTTGGAATGACGATGGCACGCGTTGTTTCATCGATCGCGGCGGCGATTCGGTTGATATCAACTGCCCAGTCTTCCTCCGCAAGGCACATGATGGGTTTGGTATGAATGCCAAGCAAACGCGCGTAGCCGCTGTAGTTGGTGTAGTAGGGCTCGCATACTAAAATGGAGTCGCCCGGATCGGTAATCGCAGCCATTGCAAAGAGCAGTGCTTCAGAGCCTCCAGTGGTCACGACGATGTCCTCAGCGTCGATTGATCGGCGCATGCCACCGATCGTCGTGTACCACGAGGCGAGCTTCGCACGGAGATCCGGAAATCCGTCGCTGGGTGCGTAGGCAAGCACGGTGTCGTTGAAATCTCGATAGGCCTGCACCATGGGTTCGGGTGTGGGCACGTCAGGCTGGCCAATGTTCAGGTAGTGGACCGTGATGCCCGAGGCCTCACGTGCTCGGGCCGCTGAGGCCAATGCTCGGATCGGAGATGCCGGGAATTCGGCCCCCCGTGCTGAGAGTGTGCAATTCGACATGGATGTGGTCTCTTCTATTGGGCTATCACTGTAGCGGCCGGAATGAATGGGCTCTACTGGTGGGATGGTCCCACTGGGTGCCTTCTTCTAGGCTTCGAACGGCCAGTTCCCCGCTCTCCTATACTTCGCGTTCACTGATTAGTTGCCCGGGGAAGGGTCCCTAGGCGGGAGAAGACCAGATGCTGTTTCGATCGTTTGCCACCGTCTCAAGTGCCATTGCCTGTAGTAGTGCGATTGCTTGTGTCCTCTTTGCCACGTCGACCGCATCAGCGCAGGTCACTATTCAGGACAGCCAGCCCGGCATTCAGCCGAACTATGCACCCGCGGCGTTGAGTCCGCAGCAGTTGCACTTGATCGCCCTTGAGGACATGACCGCCTCTACCAACAGCACGCTGAATCCATCGCTTGCACGCGAGAAACGCATGCGGACATTCATCGAGCAAAATGACATGGGGCAGGCGTTTGATGGGTTCAAGGGATCGGGCACGCATGACATGTCGATGACGTTTGAAGAGGCACTGCACCAATCCATCCTGAATGTGCAAGCTCACGCGCCAAGCGAATCCGGCGGTGATGGCGACATCAATCGGGAAATCAACGCGTACACCAAGTTGGCACGGACTTCATGGGATCATCTGCAGTCGTCGATGACGTCCGTGCAGCGCATGCACGACTTCTTGACGTCGCAAGACAAACTTGATGCCTACATGACCTGGGCCGGCGATCAGGCCACCGCTGCCCATAAGGCTCTGCTGGCGACTGGTGAGTCAGCCGCGAAAGCGGCTCGGGCGCACGAGGCCCAATTGCAGAAACTCATTAAGCAGCGTCATGCCCAGTGGAAAGAGCAAATGGACAAGTCGCGTCAACAACGACTGAAGTGGAATTGGGATGTGTACAAGTTCAACGCCAAGCACGGCCTGACGCAGACACAGCTTCATGAACTCAATGATCCGTACTCTGGGTACCGCCAATACGGTGATAGTTATCAAGATGACGGTGGCTATGGGTTGTCATCCACGGGCAATATCGTGCCTACAGGCACGACCATTACGCGTTGAGGTCGTTCTCTGGGCCCGTGTGCCGTGTAATTTCAGCCCATGCGTTGTGGCTGTGGATGGACTCGTGATTTTCACTGCGAGCGTGGAACCACGTGATTCGCTTGTCTGCCTCTAACAGCGTTGCGAGATCACGGACAATATCTTCGACAAACTTCGGATTGTCATAGGCCTGTTCCGTCACCACTTTTTCATCAGGTCGCTTGAGCACGCTGTAAACGGGGCAGCTGGCGGACTGTTCCGCATACTCAACGAGCTCCTCGATCCAGACGGTCTCTGTAAAGCGCGCTTCGGCGCGAATCAAACACCGTTGATTATGGGCACCGTACTCGCTGATTTCACGTGAGCACGGACACAGGCTGGTAGCCGGGACCGTAACACCGAGTCTGACGTCGTCTAGTGTTGAAGTTGACTCACAGATGATTGTGGCTTCGTAGTCCATAAGCCCCTCACGCTTTGTGGCGGGCGCTTGCTTGGAGATGAAGTATGGGAATGACAATTCAACATGTGCTCGTTCAGCATCTAGCTCGTCTCGAATGTGCCTGCACAATTCCATCACTCGATCAGGCGAAAGCCCATCGCGGTACTCGTTGAGCAACTCAAGGAAGCGGCTCATGTGCGTTCCCTTACGTTCGGCAGACAGTGCTACAAACATGTTCACCGTGGCGACGGTTGCCATGGTGTTGTTGTCCTGGCTGTCTCGAACAGCGAGGGTTGCTGGGAATCTAATACCTGTGACACCTACGCGATCGATTGCGAGATCGCGATGGTCAGCACGGCTTTGCACATCGGGCATAGCGCTGGGCTCAGACAGGGTCGTCTTGGTGGTGGTTGACGGCTGAGGCATGGTGGTCATCTCGTGACGGGCATCTCGCGGTTGAATGGCGGGTAACAGGGGGCGTTGAACAGTATGTGCGTCAATGCGCGGTAGAAATGGTCAGCACCCGGTCTAGTTTGAGGAATTCAAAGGCATTGAGCACAGCTGGAGAAAGGTCGGTCAATTCCAAGTGTCGGTCATTGGCCGCCAGTTGCTTATGCAGCACGATCATGGCTCCAATCGCGGCGCTGGTCATGAGTGTGACGTCACCAAGATGCACACGGATCGTTGTCGGTGCAGTTTCGGTGTCACATGCATCATGGACGGCTTTGACCAAGGCTCGGGCACCATCGGGGCCCAGCACCCGGGTGTGCAACGTTAGTGACAGCACATGGTCATCGTGGTCGCATTGCAGTTGGAGTGGTGTCTCAGGCATGGCCACATTGTAGAGCCCCCTTGATCAAACGGCCGCAGCAACTGGAAAGTGAATCGCTGCAGGGCTATGCCACTATCGCGGGGGCTCAGCCCATCGATTCACGGGGCGAGTTGGGGCTGAGGGGTCTGGAATCTGTACGGCGACAACGTGCCCTGCCCCATTGAACCACACCGCGCCGATTCGGCTTGATGGCGGTTGATCGGGGAACAAAGCGCTCGTAGCGGACGTGCTCAAGGTGTCACCCCATTGCCAACGTGTTGTCCATGGCATGGCAGGGTCACCGGGCGTGGGGGCAGGGGCGCTGATGGTATTACTGGGCTGCCCGAGGACCTCGCGAACCTCATACTGCGTCATGCCCAGCTGGATAAGTGAAAATGTGGCCCGGGGGCGGCTCTGGCACCCGCTAAGGGCTGCCACAGCCAGTCCGGCAAGCATCGAGAGACGAGCCATGGTTCCCACAGCGGTTCCAGGGGCCGCCACGGGCATTGGATTCTCGACGTTCGAACATCCGTCTGTGCGGGTGAGTTGCTTTGGGAGGGCGCTCATGTCCCCCCAGTGTGGCAAGTTCAGCGGCCAGTGGGTCAGTTGAGCGCCTGGACATCCGAAAGAAGTTGAGCATGAGCGGGCTCCTCTCTTGGTGGGAGGCCCCCGGTAAGCACATTGGAGGCACGCAGCGTGGCCATCGTAGGGATCAATCGAAAGACTATTGCAGGAGGCGTATGCCTTGTGCTGATCACGGCTGGCTCAGTTTTTCTCGGTGGGCCAGCGGATGCTCGAGCACAGTATCCCGCCATTGCCATGGAGTCCTCATCGCATGGCCCCCTGACTATTGCTGTGGCAGGTACGACGTTGGTTCCAGGCGTAACGTCGCAGCACGCCATTGAGATCATGCTGAACGTTCGATCTGCCAACTCGAAGATGTTTATCGAGCGAGCTAGTGGCACCGTAACCCTTGACCTTGGCGGGAGCGGGATCATCAATGTGCCACTGGAAGTTCGACAAGTGGACCCTGATGCTGTGCTGATCGCAACCATTACGATTGACTGGGACGAAACTGATCCCACACATCGGAAACTTCGTACGGACACCCTATCTGCGCAGGCGACATTCACGCCCAATGTCATTCGTTCCATCCAAGTCAGTGGCCATGCGGCAGCACCATCGGTTGCAACAACACATAGCATTCCTACAGTGCCAACCATTCGCGCATCGATGCATTGACACGGTTTGCTTTAGCGTGCTATGCGAGGAATGCTTGGTCACGTCCAAGCCGTCGGCGATGGTCGTCGGGGTCCACCCCGTGAAACGTTAGGAACTCAATTGTTTCCTCTTGGCCCATGTAAAAGTCGGCGATGCGACGGTCTACGTCCGTGAAGTCCACAAGCATGAGGCCGTCGATGACATCTGAGAAGTCTCGATCGACGTTGAAGACCGCCAGTAACTTGGCATTCAACTTAAGGTATTGCTTCACCAGAATGGGCACACCTGCGCGGTCATCTTCGATCTCGCGA
>JABAAC010000062.1 GCA_014238965.1 Phycisphaerales bacterium
GTTCTGCCCGCGGGTGTAGCTCAGTGGTAGAGCGTCAGCTTCCCAAGCTGAATGTCGAGGGTTCGATCCCCTTCACCCGCGTTCCGCTCTGGTCACTCGGAGCGCTATTAAGTCCATCCTCGTCGGACGTTACGCCAAGCGTAGCGAGGATGTCGCGCACCGCCGTATTGCCAGAAGTTGCCCCAGATTGGCGCGTTTGGTCAAGGATCTAGGGCAAGCGCTGCGCATAGTCCACTCGCATCATCTGTCCCGGTTGCAGTCTGACGGTCGGTCGGTATTGGGCAACCCATCCAAACCCGTGCAAACATGCAAAGCGGACACCCCGACGGTCCATGTAATCAGGGCTGAAGTTTCAGACCGGCCCCCCTCAGGTGTCAGGATGGCAGGTGCTCGCCTATGCCACGCGGTTTTGCGCTGTACGTTGGGTGAGTGGTGGTATGCTCGCTTCTTATGGGGGCCCGCTGCCCCTAAAGGGGAGAGACGCCACGATGCGAGTTGTAGCAGTCATGATGGTCTTGCTCGTGTGTGGTGTGACAACCGCCGCGACTATCAACGTGCCTGCGGATTACACCACGATTCAGGCCGCGGTGGATGCGGCCAGCAATGGTGATGAGATTCTGGTGGCGCCGGGGACGTATACCGGAACTGGGAGTCAGGTCGTTGACATGCTGGGGAAGGCAATCACGCTGCGCTCCAGTGGCGGGGCGACGGCTACAGTCATTGATGGTGAAAATGAGCGAGGGGTAATCCGCTGCGAGCGCGGCGAAACTGCGGCGACTGTGATCGACGGCTTTTCGGTTGTGGGTGGAACAGACATCTATTTCGGCGGTGGCATAAGTTGCTATAGCAGTAGTCCTACGTTAAGGAATTGTATGGTCTATGGGAACACGGTTAGGGGCCATCCAGATTTGCCTGGCTGGGGGGGCGGCGGCGGAATCGGTTGCTATTGGGACAGCAATCCATGGATCGAAGGCTGCACGATCTCAGACAACACCGCCAGCTTTGGCGGCGGAGTTTACTGCTATAGCAGCAGTCCAACATTTACACAATGTTCGGTTTCCTCAAACAGCAGTGTCGACATCGAATTCTCTATCGGAACCGATGGCGGTGGGGTTTACTGTGTACTGAATAGCAGCCCCACTTTCATCGGCTGTTCGATCGCGAACAACATGGCCGTGAACGACGGCGGCGGCGTTTTTTGCCGGGACAGTAATCCTACCTTTGATGACTGCCTGATAACGGGCAATGTTGCTGCTGGTGCGGGCGGTGGCGTATGTCTCAGTCAATCCGGCGCGACTATGGACGGCGGATCTATTGCCGACAACACAGCCAATGTTGGCGGTGGGATCTATTGTGCGGCCAATAGCATGCCGGAATTGACCAATGTTGCTATTACTGACAACACCGCCGGCAGCGGCGCAGGGCTAGCGTGCGATGGCAATAGCAACGCATCTCTGACCAATTGCACAATTGCTGAAAACGTTTCGTCCGTTGGCGGTGGAGTCTGGTGCTATTCCAGCAACCCAATACTGACTGGCTGCCTGATTGCTAACAATTCGGCTTCCGGTCAGGGCGGGGGTGGAGTTTCCTGCCAATTCAGTGCCCCAACGTTTGTGGACTGCACAATTACAGGCAACATCTGTAGCGAGGTTGGTGGCGGACTTGCTTTCTACCACAGCAGCAGCCCGCTCCTCACTAGTTGCACCGTGACGGCCAACTCGTCGAGTCGTGGGGGTGGCATCTACTGCTCAGGAGAAGGCGGTCCGTGGATTACGAATTGCACGATCGATGGGAATACTGCGAGCGAATTGGGTGGTGGTCTCTTTAGTAACGGCAGCATGCCAGTCCTGAACGGAACAACCATGTGTAACAATGCGTCTGATCAACTATATGGATCATGGCTCGACGCGGGCAATAACTCCATTTGTGGCACCGGTGCTTGTTGCCTTGGTGCCGCATGCGGCCAACTGACAATTGACACATGCTTGGCGATTGGCGGCGAATTCCAAGGCGATATGACCAATTGCAACGAATCACTGTGTGTATCGGGGACCGCAGAGTGGACGGTTGATGACGACGGCCCCGCCGACTTCAGCAATATTCAAGCGGCAATTGATGTGGCGACTGCTGGCGACACCATCAGCGTCGCACCGGGCACGTACACTGGGCTCGGCGACAATGTGATTGACTTTCTTGGAAAGCCTCTTTTGATAAAAGCCTCTGGCGCGGCAGAGAATACGATCATTGATGGTGAAGGCACGCGAAGGGCCGCCCATTGGGAAGCGGATGCGGCCTTCGAAAACTTTGGGGCTGTGCTCAGTGGCTTTACGATCACCGGTGGAGCAGCCGATGTTGGTGGTGGGCTATATTGTGGTAATGGCACTGTTAGAGTTACGAGCTGCATCATCACCAACAATACGGCAGAACTAGGTAGTGGTGTCTACTGCGAAGACAGCAGTGCCAAATTCAGTAACTGCATAGTGGTATCAAATACTTCCGAAGGCAAGGGTGGATTCTATTGCGCAGGAAACAGCATCACGTTACTTGAATACTGTGAGATTGCCAACAATCTTTCGCAATACTCTTGTGGCGGCTTTGTTTGTGACGATTTTAGTGCGCCACTACTCTATGAGTGTGTGATTTCAAGCAACTCGCACGCTGGCGTAAGTTCTGAAGGCGATGCCAGTTTGACGCTGACCAACTGTGTCGTCAATGACAATCAGGGCCGTGGCATCTTCGCTTCCGGTCGGTCATTGACTCTCCTTGGTTGTGATGTGTTTGGCAATTGGGGTATCTCCTGGGGAGGGGGGGTGTACATGGACGGGTCAGTTTCGGGAAACATCATCGACTGCACGATTCGGGACAACACTTCGGAATCTGGTGGCGCTGGGATTTATGGCCTCTCCACCGGATCTCAGATCAGCCACACAAGAATATTTGGCAATTCATCGGCAACTGGTGCCGGCGGAATTGAAACGACGCAATCATACCCAGGTCCACTCCTGCAGGAAACCATTATTTGCGGCAATGTTCCGGACCAAGTCGATGGACAATGGATAAGCGGTGGTGGAGTGTGCATCAACAGCGGATGTGCCGATCTCGATGATGATGGCATCCCCGATCCATGTCAGGGTCCCATCGACGACGGCGTACATGAAGTCCCACAAGAATTCGAAACCGTTCAAGATGCCATTGACGCCGCTGGCTACGGCGATGTGGTGTTGGTATCCCCTGGTGTTTGGACTGGCAGCGGGGAGTGGGTTATCAACCCAGGGGGCAAACCAGTCACCATTGAGTCTACCCATGGGTCAGACGTAACTACCTTGGACGGCGAAGGCTTGCGACGGGTAGTGATGTGCCGCGCGAATGAGGATTCATCTACAGTGATTCGCGGTTTCACAATTACAGGGGGCACTTCGCTTGGGAACTGGACATTTGCTGGCGGGGTGAACTTTCGACACAACACCAGCCCGACACTGGAAGCCTGCCGGGTCACTGCCAACGGCGGCTATGGCATCTCCATACAGGGAGACGGTAGCCCTACTATCAGCAATTGCTCGATAGATTCCAATTCGGGTGGCGGGATCAGGACTGTCAGCTATGGCTCGCCGGTCTTTCTAGATTGCTCAATTTATGACAATGTGTCAGGTGGCGGAGTGTCGATATTGAATGGCGTGAGTTTTGTCAATTGCTCGATTGTCGGAAACACATCATCTTCTAACGGCGGTGGCGTTAATCTGGTTCATGGCAGCGTGCCGGCTGTATTCACGAATTGTCTGATCGACAGCAATACAGCAGCAGGTGTGGGCGGCGGAGTCTACTCTTGGGCCGCTGCCGCTGAATTTGAGGAATGCAGAATCACCAACAATTCCGCAGCAGGCGATGGTGGCGGTATCTATTGTGACGGGGCCCCTGCTTTGACTATGACATTGGTCAATTCCACGGTCTGCGGAAATACCGATTTGCAAGTCCATTGCTCGATTGTTGGCGGGGGGGAAACGTCCTGCTCGGTCGGAACGCAGGCTGACTGCGACGCCGCCGGAGGTTTCTACTTCGGCGACGGTTCTGACTGCAGTGGTGATCCCTGCGGCGTCGGTGGCGGCGATTGCCCTGCCGGCCAAATCGAAGACTGCAATGGCAACTGCTTCCCCCCTGAATATTTTTTGGGCGGGTTATGCGATGACGGCACCAAATCCTGGAACGGCATCCCGATCTACCTCAATTGCGACCAGTTCAACTGCGACTGGGGCAGTTGCAACTGCGAAGGCGATCCCACCGGCGGATGCTGCGTGGGGAACATCATTACTGACCAATGCTTCTTGCCGGACTGTGACGGCGACTTTAATGACAGTGGCTCGGTAGGCCTTCCCGATCTGAACTTGCTCTTCGACGTTTGGGGGCAATCGAGTGAGATTGCAGACATTGATGGCGACGGCGTAGTTGATGTCCGGGACCTGCTGCTTCTGTTGGAGTTCTGGGGCCCCTGCCCTTAGCAGTCCCACCCAACAACCCACCACCCAACAGCACCTCCGTATTCACGGGGGTGTTGTTGTTTAGGCTCGACTGAGCGCCTCACACACGCATGATCTTCCGGAGCGCGGCTGACACGGCGGCTCTCCCCGAAACCCGTGCAAACATGCAAAGCGGACACCCCGACGGTCCATGGAATCAGGGCTGAAGTTTCAGACCGGCCCCCCTCAGGTGTCAGGATGGCAGGTGCTCGGGTGAATCCACGCAGTGTGATGTTGATTGGTGCTTGGGTGTTGGTACTGTGGCGTCATGCGGGGCTGCGTCCCCGTAAGGAGCGAATGCGATGAGCCGGGTTCTGGCGATCATGATGGCCTTGATGATGTGCGGTGTGACAACCGCCGCAACGATCAACGTGCCTGCGGACTACAGCACGATTCAGGCCGCGGTGGATGCGGCCAGCAATGGTGATGAGATTGTGGTGGCACCTGGGACGTACACGAGTAGCCAGCCAGGGCATGTAGTTGACACGCTTGGCAAGGCGATTGCGATTCGATCGTCTGGTGGCGCAGCAGTCACGTTCATCGATGGAGAAGGTGTGCGTCGCGGCCTTGCATGTTTCAGTGGTGAGGCCGATACCACGATTGTGGAAGGGTTCACAATCAAGTCGTGCTTTGCCGTTGAATTTGACTACGACAACGACGGCAACGTCTCTATTTGGAAACGTTCCGGCGGTGGCATCCTGTGCTACCAGAGTAGCCCAACACTGACGGACTGCACAATCTCGGGCAACACCGCCAGCGACGGATGGGGCGGCGGGATCTCCTGCTACAGCGGCAGCAAC
>JABAAC010000060.1 GCA_014238965.1 Phycisphaerales bacterium
GATGGGCCGCTGCTGGGCTTGGCAGCGGGTGCCCCAGTGCGAGGCAGCCTTCAAAGTGTGTCCGGGGGCCATGTGATCATTCGACGGCACAATGGCCATGTTGCAGGGCGAGTACTTCGGCCTGGCAAGCCCACAATTGCATTGAGGGGTGCGCCTGGTGCGCCGCTGCAGTGGCGATTGGACAATCGCTCTCACCAGCCCCCGTGCGTGGTTGTATCGCCCGATGGCTTTGGCACTACCGCAGCCTCGGGCGACGCACCACCATCGCCACCGCAGCGAGATGGTGCTGGCGATACAGGAACCGTCATTGACGTGCTGGCGGTCTACACGGCCGACGCGCTCACCGATGCGGGTTCAGTAAATGCCATGGAGACGGACATTCTGTCGTGGTTCGATGCGAGCAATGCTGCGCTCGATGACAGTGGCATCAACACGCAACTGCGCGTTGTGGGCATGGACAATGTGGATGGTGCAGAAACCGGTGACTTGCTAGTGCAGTTGCGACAGACATCCGATGGCATGTTTGACGAGGTGCATGCGCTACGCAACAGTCTTGGTGCAGATGTCGTGATCATGTTCGTTGATTCCACCGATGAAGACAACAACGGCCAAGATGACTACTGCGGGATTGCTTATGTGATCACCACACCCGGTGGTCGGCCGACCTATGCCTTTGGTGTCGTGATGGACTATTGCGCGCAATGGGGGCACACCTTGGTGCACGAAATTGGGCACTTGCACGGCTGCGCTCATGACGCAGAAAACGCTGGCGTTGCAGGCATAGACGACCACGCGTACGGGTGGGTGTTTTGGGGTGCGGGCGATACGTGTGATGATGATCGCTACTGCACGATCATGGCGTATCAGGGCCTCGATGAGATCGAGGATTGTCCCGACCCGGGCGACAGTGAGTTGATTTGGACATCACGCATCGGGTTGTTTTCCACGCCAGATCTCGACTATGAGGGCACGCCCGTAGGTGACGCGGACGACGCTGACAACGTCAGCATATGGAACGACCGCTGCAGCGTGACGGCAAGCTATCGCACTAGCGTGATTCCGCTGACTTGCCCGGGCGATATTGACGCTTCAGGTGAGGTCGACATGCTTGACCTGCTTGGCCTGCTTACGGCATGGGGTGCCGTATCCGGGGGTGACGATGCCGACATCAATGACGATCTTGAAGTTGGTGTCGTGGACCTGCTCGTCTTGCTCAACGGCTTTGGTCGCTGCGCTTGATGGCGACGGTGGCCAATGAACTGCCACATGGCCACCACGGCATACGGGCCATTGCAGTTGTCCACAGATGAAGCAGTGTGTTGAGCCAGCGCGGGACGCGTGGGAATTCATCCGCGGGCAATGTTGAGGCCTTGAGCAATCTCGCGCGACACAGTCCGGGCAACACCATTGTTGGGAAGAGGTGACGTTGTCTTGTGACGTGCCACCCCGCACCCTGAAGGTGCGAACGAAGCATGCGGCGCGTGTATCGGCGCCGATGGCCGAGTCGGTCGTCCCACGCCGACCAGAGCCACGCGTGGGCCGGCACGAGGATGATGAGCGTGCAGTCTTGCGAGGAGAGATCGTGCAGTTCTCGCAGCATGGCTACTGGATCGTCGAGGTGTTCAAGGACATCGAGCATCGTGATGGCATTGGGCTGCTGTGGTAAATGGGCACTGTTGGGGCCAGCTTCGGGCATGGTCATCGCTGGTACACCGCGGTTTGTTGCAATGGCAATGCTTTTGGCATCGATGTCCATGCCGAGCACCGTTGATTCAGGGACACCCTCGTCGATGCACCGCCGAAGGAATCCACCTGCGCCGCAGCCCACATCAAGCAATAATCCACTGAAGGAGCGATTGAGTTTCAGCCAGCGAATGACGGTGTCGTGTCGGGTGGCAAACCACCAGTACTGCTGATCGTGATCAGCGAGCGTTTGGTAATGGGCTCGTTGCATATTGCCACCGTGTGGTTCTGTGGTCATGAGACGTTGGGCCTGTCTGCGATGATTCGGTAGGCCGACCACGGGCACCATCTTCCGCGGACGCAAAATGGGCGAGCGGGCTTCCAGCGGGTGCGTCGTCCAATGGCTGGCGGGACAAGGCCCACGTGGCTTGGCACATGCAATCTGGCCTGGCCACGGCCATGAAATCGCCATGCCCACAGGCGGTATTCCTCGCGAAGGCGCATGCTTGGGGAGGCCAGAATCTGCAGTGCATACAAGGGATTCAGTGGGTTGGGTTCCAAGAAAGCCGCGCCTCGCCATGCGGAATGTTTTTGCGCCAGCGCCAGCGTGCGTTCGAACGCATTGATGGTGGGTCC
>JABAAC010000164.1 GCA_014238965.1 Phycisphaerales bacterium
AGAGCAAGACGACCATCCATGATCGGGATAGACAGCGACACATCCGTCACCATCGCTCGCACATGCGAGGGCATGTCATCAGGACCTTCCGAAACGTGCGTCCAATTGGGGTCATCCTCACGAATCGTCCGCTCAAGCCAGGCCTCTAGATCATGTCGCGCCGTGGGGTCGGCGTTCTCCTGAATCGTAAGACTCGCGGACGTGTGCTGCACAAACACGACACAGATGCCATCGGACACCCCGAACTTCGCCGCAACGCGAGCAACATCATCGGTA
This sequence comes from Phycisphaerales bacterium, assembly GCA_014238965.1. Classification (GTDB taxonomy): domain Bacteria; phylum Planctomycetota; class Phycisphaerae; order Phycisphaerales; family SM1A02; genus JABAAC01. The sequence continues at coordinate 277 of JABAAC010000164.1, forward strand.
ATCTCGTACAGGCCGCTCCCCCGGGTATTGATGGCAATGTCAGTAGGCACTTCAGGGATTGCCCAACCCAGCATTGCGAAGCTGCTCACGCATGTGGGTTTGCGATTGCTTGAGGAGGGCGGCCGCTTCGCGATTGGCGTCGGCAGCACCTTGGCGAGCCTGCCGGTGACGCAGAATCGCATCGGACTCTTCCGGAGCGCACCCCCCCAGCAGAATGAGCAGTGTCATCAGGGCAAGCCGGATCATGGTGTGTTCCCCTTGGGAGCAACTGGTGTCTGACCATCGGGACCTATCGCCCCTTGGTTGATCCACGCGTCGATGCGTGCGATTTGTGCTGCGCTGAGCGGGTCGCCCTTGTCCTCTGGAGGCATCACGTCTTCATTGCCTGCGGGGAGCGTGATGCGTTGATGCACCCAACTGGCCGCAGCATCGCCTGGCGTGATGGCCCACGCTTCGGGTTCAAATTCAAAGATCGCCGCCCACGGAACAAGTTGGAGGTCGGCCTTCTGCCTTGTCTTGCCGTGGCATTTGGCGCAGTGCTGCTCGAAGATCGGTTGCACATCAGCCCATGACACCGCTGCGTCAGTTGGAGTGGCCACAGGCGGGGGCGCGTTGGATGCTACTGGTGTGTCGGTCGATACCGATGGCGTCGAGGCGTTCGCTGGCTGGCTGGGCGGCGTGTTGGGTGCCTGCTTCTCTTTCGCTGCTGGTGATGGAGCTACTTCTGGGGCCGACTTGGTCTCCAATGGCTCAAAGACCCAGTCTTCACCCCACACCATCTCGGCGCCCAGGTGTCCACTGACGCAAATCATGACCGCTGACAGCAGCAACAGTCCCAGATGCGGCGCGACCCAGTCGCGGCCTTTGACGCGGCGAAGGACCCACGCGACCGCAGCAAGCGCCAGCAAGCCCATGGCCGCGATGGCTGTCCACCGATGCCAAAATACATCGTCGCCGGTCATGTCATTGTGGTCTGCCAGCAGCCAGCCAGCCCAAACCGCCAGCCCCCCCATCACCAGTCCCGCCCACAGGCAGAAACCAGCCGAGGCTGACATTGTGTCGCGGCGGCCAGCAAGCCACCGAACGAGTTCAATGCAAGCAGCAGCCAGAATGAAGGCGATCGGGAAGTGGAGTAGCAGCGGGTGAAACCGCCCTAGGACTTCCCAGTACGGGTTTGGATCAGATGCGATGGCGAAAAGAAACATGTGAATCAGGGTCTCCAGAGGGGCATCAAGTAGTCTTGGAGAGGAAAATAGCATGGTTCAGCCCTTGCCATCTGCTGACCATGCATTAGGCTCCATGTGGGCGGGAAACCCCCTCAAGAAGGAGAGACCAAATGTTGAATGTGTGGAAACGAGCCGCTAGTGCGGCCGCGTTGTGTTTGATCCTTTCGCCAGCGATGGCACAACAGGATCATTCGACGCTCGATTTTCCTGTTTGCCAGCATCACTGGATTGGGCTGTCAGCAGCCGATCTTGAAAACACCAACAGAGGATCCAACGTGCTCTTTGATGAACTCGTGCGGGTTCCGAACGCTGCTTGGGTGCGATTGCACTTTGGCAACACGCGTTTGGCCCACGGATCCTTCGTTCGAGTGACCAGCCTTCTCGATGGGGAAGTGCAGGAACTCGATGCCCACACACTCTCCCTATGGGGGGGAACGAGCGCCTACTTCAATGGTCAGGCGGTTCGTGTTGAATTGATCGCCCAGCCCAAAACACACAACTCCATCAGCATTGACACCGCAACCTGGGAACCTGTGCACGAGAATCGCGGCGACGGCTGTGGCATTTGCGGAAGCGATGACCGCGTCCCGTCCACCGACAACCGATTCTGCAGGCTCATGCCCGTTGGTTGCAGTGCGACGCTGTATAACTCGGACTCCTGCCTGGTCAGCGCCGGGCACTGCATGACGTCCGGACTCGTGGCACACTTCAATGTGCCCAGTTCCAACGGCGATTGCAGCACAAATCAACCCGCAGTAGCCGACCAATTCCCCGTCACCAACTATGACGGCGTCGATGGTGGCGTGGGCAACGACTACGCTGCCCTCAAGGTCGGCGTCAACAGCAACGGCGAACTTCCCGTCGAACGATACGGCGCCTTCGTCGACATCGGTTCGGTGCCTTCCTCGGGCAACCTGACCGTCAATGGCTACGGCGTTGACTCGCAATGCACACGGTCCCAGACGCAGCAATTCTGCGAGGGTCCGATGATGAGCAATGACTCGACCGCGATCACGTACAACCTCGATGTCACCTATGGCAACTCGGGTTCGTCCATTCTCTACAACGACAGCATCGTGGCCATCGTGACCCACTGCTCGTACTCCTGTGAGAACTACGGCACACGCATCGATCGTTCGGGCTTTGGCACCATGCGTGACAACGTCTGTGCAGGTGGTGGTGGCGGCGGCGGCGATTGCCCTGCCGGTGAAATCGAAGATTGCAATGGCAACTGCT
>JABAAC010000050.1 GCA_014238965.1 Phycisphaerales bacterium
CTGCCGATGTCTATCCCGATTATGAGATCAATACAGAAGACGTGTATAGCGTGCTTGAGGACTGGGGCACCAATTGCACTGGTTGCCGCGAGGACGTCAACGACGATGGCCATGTCAATATGCTTGATTTGATTGATGTCTTGGCCACCTGGGGCGATTGCATGACTCCAGGTTGACTCGCCTGGGTGTATCCTGCCCATCTTGCAACGGAGGATATGCGGCCATGGGTGCAATGGATGGAACTGTTGGATTGATCGCGGGGGTTGCGAACGACCGTTCGTTCGCGTGGTTCATCGCCAAGTCAATCATTGCCGCTGGTGGCACTTGCCTCTTTACGCACCTTCCTGGTGAGAAGATGGAGCGTCGCTGCCGCAAAGCCATCACGGGTTTGGGCATTGACGACCCATGGCTTATGCCCATGGATGTGAGCGATGACGCTTCGATGGATGAGGCCTTCGATCGCATCGGCGCCGATCATCCTAAACTCGACTGGCTCGTGCACTCCATTGCCTTTGCCGACAAAGACTGGCTGCAAGAAGGCAAGGTGACGGCAACGCCTCGGGAAGTATTCACGACGGCAATGGACATTTCAGCGTGGACGTACATGGGCATGGCCAATCGGGCGCGACCGCTCATGACAGATGGCGGCGCGATGGTCGCCATGTCGTATTACGGCGCAGAAAAAGCAGTGCCCGGCTACAACGTCATGGGTGTTGCCAAGGCCGCGCTCGAAGCGACCACGCGGTATCTGGCCATGGAACTGGGCGAAGACAACATTCGAGTGAACACGATCTCTGGTGGGCCCATACGCACCATGTCCTCGATGGCCGTTGGCGGCTTCAGCGCAATTCTCGATTGGGTTGAGCAAAAGGCGCCGCTCAAGCGCAACATCACCGGTGAGGATGTTGGCGATGCCGCGGCGTTTTTGCTTTCGGACGCGGCCTCTGGAGTGACGGGGCAAGTGCTCCACGTGGACTGCGGGTATTCCGCAATTGGTTTGTAGTCCGGCTCAAGGGGGCTATAGAGCAGCGGGGCAAAGCCGGAGGTCGAAAGTCGAGTGTCGGCAGGGGCAGCGCATCAGGCAGTTGCGCCCAGCCTCCAAGGCCTCATCGACGCCAGGTCCTCGGGGAACACCAACGCATCACGCACGGCGGTGACTAAGGCATCGAGCCCCTCGCCATGTAGCGCAGCGCAGTGCACATGGGCGTCTGCTGGAGTGCCTAGATCACTGCGAAGTGCCACGAGCATGTCAGGCCTGCGGCCAATGGTCTGTTCCAATGCTGGCCAGTCTTGTGAGGCATCTGTGGCCCCAATCAGAAGATCTGCACTACGCAGTCGCGGTAGCGCAAGCTCGATTGAGGCAGCTTCAATGGTGTCCTCCGTGTCACGCAAGCCTGGCGTGTCAATCCACTCTACGACGAGGCCGCCTAAGTCCAGCATCAGTCCAACATGATCTCGTGTCGTGCCTGGTGCGTCTGCTACGACGGCAGCACGACGGCCCGAGAGTGCATTGAGCAAGGTGCTCTTGCCAATGTTGGGAGGGCCTGCCATGGCGACCACCGGCGGAGACAAAAGTCGACCAAGTCGCGCAGAGCGTGCATCGTCAGCGTCCGTCCAATTGCCATCGAATGCCCGCCAACGTCGAGGCTGATCCAGCAGTACATCGAGGGCTAGCCTAGTTGGGGCAAGGGGCAATGCAGCAAGCATCGCTGATTCTTCTGTGTCAATCGCAGGCAATGGAGTGCGTGCGTGGACCTGCTCAATACCCATCGCCTGAAGCCGCTTGAGCAGCGTATGCACAATGGCTTCGCCCCCATGAGGCATCAGTAGAAGGTCATGCTCGCTTCGGCGAGCAAGCAAGACATCGTCTACGTCCTGTACGTGCCCAAGGACGATGGTGCCTTCAGGGCAATTTGGTGTCGGGGTACACAGATGCAATGCTGCATTGACATCGCCAACGACCTGCAGCACTGCAATTCCGCCTGGGCCAGCGCCTGTGCACCGAGCGACGGTTGTCGCGGTCACGGTGTCTTATCACCGTGCGTCAACACGCGCGTTGCTGCCACAGCAATGCCGCGTAGGACAAGGTCGGGCACGATGCGGTCGATGAGTTCGTCGTTACGAAACAGCGCTTCGGCATCGCCGCCCGTTGCAATGATGGGGGGCCATGCGTCGTAAGCCAAGGCATACCGCTCCGTCAGATTGCGGACGAGTCCACGAGCACCAGCAAAGACCCCAAGTTGCATGGCATCAGCTGTGCTGCGACCAAATGGCTCATTGTCTTCAGGGGCGCATGGGTCGAGTTCTGGCAGCGAGCTGGTTCCATTGTGCATTGCATCGAGTTGCATGCGGACACCAGGAGCAATGCCACCACCGTGGAAGGTGCCTTCGCCATCAATAAAGTCCACGGTGATACAGGTCCCTGCGTCAACAATGACGCAGGCCTGCTGCATCGTGTTCCATGCAGCGAGTGCACCGAGCAATCGATCCACGCCAGGGACGGCTTCGCGAGCCAGTTGTATGGTTAGGTCGATGGGCAAGTCTTCGCCAATGATGTACACGTCGTCTGCCATTTGGTCACGCAATGCCGAGCAGAGGCGTTCGCCAAGGTCCTCATTCACCGAGGCCAGCACGATGGGCCTTGGTTCCTGGGTTGGCAAGGCCATCACAGCTGTCTGGACCGCTTCCATCATTGCCTCCAGCGATTGGTTGGCAACAGGGGTGGGGTCCTGAATGGAACCATGAATCACCGGGGCAACTGCTGTGGAACTATGGCCGACATCTACGGCGACGAGATTTGGGGCTGACATCCCGACATGATAGTCGACAATCGATCAATGCAAGCTCAGCGGTACACTGCTGATATGCCCACGGCCCATGAAGCCACCATTATCGATGGGCGAGCAATCGCCGCCACGCTCCGGGACACTGTCGCAGATCGCGTGCAGGCCATGCAGCGTGCTGCCCGCCTTGACGCGATCATTGTGTGTGGCAATCCTGCTGGCGAGGTGTATGCCGCTAATCAGGCCCGTACGTGCGAATCTCTCGGCATTGAATACACCTTGCATACGCTCCCTGCTGAGACCACTGAGTCAGCGGTGCTCGATTGCATCGTCAAGTGCAACAATGATGAGGCGTGCACCGGGGTCATGGTGCACCTTCCACTGCCCGAGCACATCGACACGCAGGCTGTGCAGCGTGCCATCGACGTCGCCAAGGATGTCGAAGGTGTGAACCCAGCAAATATCGGTGGTGTGATCTATGGGCACCGCACACTTGTGCCATGCACAGCTGCGGCGATTATGCATTTGATTGAATCGACAGGCGTATCGCTTCAGGGTGCCGAGGTCGTTGTGGTGGGTGCCAGTGACATTGTTGGAAAGCCCGTCGCTGTCTTGTTGATGCAGGCTGAGGCGACCGTGACCTCGACCAATGTTCACACGACAGACCTTTTTTCGCATACGCGAAATGCTGATGTGGTCATTGCCGCTGCGGGCGTGCCCGGACTCGTGACTGGCGAACATGTCAAGCCGGGCGCCGTTGTCATTGATGTTGGCATCAACCGTGTGCGCGATGAAGCAACTGGAACAACATCCACTGTGGGCGATGTGGATTTTGAAAGCGTGCTGCCGGTCGCTGGATTCTTAACGCCCGTGCCAGGAGGCGTTGGCCCAGTAACAGTGGCGATGTTGCTTCGCAATACGCTAGAAGCGTGCCTTCGCAGTCATTCGTAAGAACTGGACACGCAGGCATGCCTCGCCCAGATTGGATGCGGGCTAACAATTCGGGGTCCTCAGGCAGTGAGGCCCGATTTGAATCCAAGGCACACAAACACCTTGCTAGCGTCTAGATGGGAGTGGAGACGGTTGTTGTACCGGTCTCCTAGGAGCCCGCATGCCAGTACGTGTCAATTTTGCAATCAGTATTCCCATCGCAATCTCACTCACAGCGGCTCATGCTGATCAGTGGCCTCAGTTTCCAGGGGAGCTATCGTTGCCCGCCGGGCAGGTGCCCAGTGCGGTTGTTATTGAACTGCCGCCTGAACTCGCTGGCCCGCTCACCATGGAGCGGCATGTTCCCTCACAGTACGAGTCTATTCAGGCTGCTGTGGACGCCTCATTCAATGGCGATCACATCATCGTCGCCGAGGGAACCTATTCCGAGTGCATCACGATTGAAGACAAGGCCGTCTCCATCTTGGGTGATGGTCAGGTCACGATCCAGACCGCTGCCTGGTCGCCTGTTCTGGAAATCGTCTCCACGCCCGATGAACAGACCGTGCACATATCGGGGGTTCGATTCACGACGCGATATGAGGTCACTTGGGATGATGGCTCGAAGCATTTCGTATCTAAGGGGCGTGGCGTGATTGTGGACAAGTCACGCGCTCGTTTTAGCAACTGCGTCTTCCTGCACTGTGATGGGCGCGAGCACTACGGTGTATCCACCTCGTACGGCGGGGCGATTGCAAGTCATTGGGGCTGGGTCACCGTGGAACACTGCATGTTCTTTGGGTGCACGGCAGACAACGGTGCCGCAATCAGTTCGGGCGGCTACGCCCTCGACATCATCGGTTCGGGGTTCTACGGCTGCGTTGCAGCCGGGGATGGTGGCGCACTGCGCATGAGTTGGGGCACGCTCTCCATCAAGCAGAGCCGGTTCATCGCCAATGAGGCCAAGGGACGCGGCGGCCATCTGTTTCTCAAGGAGGGGAAAGTCAACTTGTGGCGAAGCCTGTTCGCCAACGGTACGGCGCATGACGGTGGGGCCGTTTACTCGGACAACTTCGACAGTTGGTTCGATGAACTCATCGTCGACGATTGCAGCTTTTCCGACAACACCGCCGATGCCGGCCAGACGGACGTGTGGAAGCACGCAGCCGTGGGCGGCCCGTCGCTGGCGGATGCGAGATTCTGCGGGACGATTGGTACTTCGGGGTGCGTTGTGCCCGCAATGGAGCTGAAGTATCAGGCCTCCTGTGAGGCATGTGAAGGCGACACCAATCATGATCAGTCCGTGGATATTCATGATCTCATGGACGTACTCATGCATTGGGCATCGCCTGATCCATTCACCGATCTGGATTGGGATGGGGTAACCGATGCAGGAGATCTTCTACAGGTGCTGGAGGGACTGGGCGGGTGTGGCTCGACCATGTCTAGGGGCGGGGTTCGATGACCGTCTATTTGGAGCGGGACAGTGCTGGGCGTGGATGGAGTCTGGAGTGGCATACCTTTCAACCCTGCAGGAGGCTGCATTATGTACACACCCTCATCTTTGATTTCTCTGCTCGCGACGCTGGCCAGTGGTACGACTGCGTTGGGTGAAGTCGTTGTTCGGCATGTCCCGGACGACTATCCCACTATTGATCTGGCGGCCAAGGCGGCCAAGTCCGGCGACGTTGTGCAAATTGCAACGGGCGTCTATTGGGACAATGTGATGATCGTTGGCAAGGAGTTGTCGATCGTCGCCGAGGGCGATGTTGTTGTGTATCCAGCAACCAATGGGCCAGTCTTCACGATCACCGATCTTGGCCCACGCGGTATGGCTACTTTCCAAGGGCTAACAATCACGACTGTCGTGCCCTCGGGCCGCTCTGGCCATGGTGTGCAATTGGAGCTGGGGCACGGAATGGTCATCAACAACAGCACCGTGATCATTGAAGCGTGTCGCTTCATTGATTGTTCCGTCGGGCATCTGGCCGACACAACCGAGCAGGCAGGCGCAGCCATCGTTGCCTCGTCCAGCATGGTCTGGATCGATCAATCTTGGTTTATCAACTGCAAGGCCGACCTTGGTGGAGCGATTGCGTGCCAAGATGGCCTATTGGATGTTCGTGAGTCTATTTTTGTGGGGAACAACGTGGAGTACTACGGCGGCAGTTTGTATGCGGGCTCAGTTGATGTGTCGTTGACGCAGTGCCGATTCTCCGAGGGGTGGGCGATGGCCGAGGGTGGTCATGCGGCCATCATTGGCGGCACGCTATCCCTGAATCGTTGCAGATTCAGCGATGGGTGGGCCCCCGATGCGGGTGCGGTCGTGGTGCACGGCTCTTGGGGAGAGACCCCTAGTGCCTCGATGCAGCAGTGCCGATTCGAAAACAACACAGCGAGTGCCGGCATCGACGTTTGGAAGCAGACTGCTGGCGAAGGTCCGTATATGGGCTACGCGACCTACTGTGGCACGAGCGGTTCAGATGGCGGGTTTCTGCCCACGTGGGAGATTCCCGTCGCCGAATCATGTGACGCGTGTCCTAGTGACGCGGACTTTGACGAGACCACAGATATTCGTGATCTTCTCGACGTGCTGGAACATTGGGGTGAGATGGATCCGTTCACCGACCTCACTGGTGACGGTTCGACGGGGCACAGCGACCTGCAGATGGTGCTGTTTGGATTCGGTGGCTGTCTGCAGGTTCTCTAGCAGACTTGAAAGTTGAACATGGCTCAACCGAATAGTCGACGAGCCGCTTCGTTGTATCGAGCAAGAGTGTTGGTGATGACATCATCGGGTAGCGGCGGTCCGGGTGGTGTTTTGTCCCAGTCGCCCGAGGCAACAATTGTCTCAAGCCAATTTCGAACGTACTGCTTGTCGAATGACTCTTGGTCTCGTCCTACTTCATACGCTTCCGCGGGCCAGAACCGACTCGAGTCGGGGGTGAGCACTTCGTCAATCAGCAATATGTTGCCAGTTTCGTTTCCTTGAGCATCGAGCTCATATCCAAACTCAAACTTGGTGTCAGCCAAGATGATGCCACGCTCACGGGCGTACGCTGCGGCGCGTGTGTAGATAGCCATCGACACACTTCGCAGTCGTTCCATGACGTCGCGGCCGGCGACATCACAGGCCGTGTCGAAGTCGACATTCTCATCGTGCCCTACGTCTGCCTTGGTTGCAGGAGTGAAAATCGGCTCGGCAAGTTGCTGACAGTGTGCAAGACCCTCTGGCAGGGAGATGCCACAGACGGTTCCGTGCTGCTTGTATTCCTTCCAACCACTGCCAGTGATGTACCCGCGAACCACGCACTCAATGGGAATCACGCGGCAGGCTCGTCCATACATCATGCGGCCATCGCAGGCAGCTCGTTGGGCCTCGTCAAGGCAACCAATAGAGGCTGGATCCGTTGACAATAAGTGGTCCTGAATGAGATCCCATTCACGGATCATTTCGAACCATTTGGTGCTGATTTGTGTCAGTGCACGGCCTTTGCCTGGGATTGCATTGGGCAATACCACGTCGAAGGCGCTGATTCGGTCGCTGGCGATAATCAGCACGCCAGGGGGCATGTCGTCGTGGGCTGGGACCTGATAGAGGTCTCGGACTTTGCCTTGGCGGCGTTCAGGAAGGGGAAGATTCGTTTCGTAGACGGGGTGGTCGGAGGTCATCATGATGGCTTGGATTCTATCCTCTAGAGCGTAAAGGCATTGGAGCGCAGGATTCCCTGTGGATGACTTACCATGTAATCCTCGGCATGCTTCGATTCGCCGTTTATGACAAAAGCGGGCCCGCCCGCGACTGGCCTATGCACGACGTTGTCCTCATTGGCAAGGGCGAGGTGGTTGTGCCTGGAACAGCGCGCTTTGATCCAGCCACAGGCATTATCGAGTGTGAGCCCGTAGACGGCGGTGCGGTGGCGATTGGGCTGCTCCATGACGCGGGCCCAGCGGGCCATTTAGCGCTACGAACATGCGTTTTGGCGCCATCGGACCAGCCTTACACCCTTGCTGTCGAACTGGCTCGGTACAAAATTGGCCAATTCCTCGTGAAGTGTGAGGAGTGGCAGATGGCGTATTTAGGAGATGGTCATCCTGCTATTGAACGGTGGGAGGACGCACGCCACGGATTCACCCGTGCAATGGTTGCGACAGACCCGCTCATTGCGCACCGTGAAGGACAGGCCTCATTGGTCAAGGCGATCGACGCTGCCGAACGGCTGGTCATGGTGCATGCCGAAATATTACTTAAGCGCCGATACGCCGAGCGTGGTGCCGCATCGACTGCACTGGGCTGTCGTGTTCAGCCTGGGCGATGTACCAACGGGCTACAACAGTTGTTGTCCAACCAGTTTGGATTGATGGTGCTGCCCTTGACATGGTCGTTCCTGTGCCCCCAACCTGGGGAGTATCACTGGGATCGGGCCGACGCCTGGATGGAGTGGGCGCAGGATACGCGTCAGCGAGTGGTCCTTGGGCCATTGGTTGACTTAGAGCCAGGCGGATTGCCTCACTGGACTGAGCAGTGGCGAGGTGACTACCTCGCGCTTCGCGATGCCGCGTACGAGCACGTGGAACGAGTTGTCCAGCGGTATGGCGATAGTGTTGGCATGTGGAATCTTGTCAATGGCATGGAGGCTGGCGCGAGCCCCGTAACAAGTGAACGCGAGATGGTTGATCTTGTGCGGACGTTGTCTTTGCTGGTTCGCTCAGCGCACAAAGGTCGCCGAGTTGTTGTTGAAATCGCTCGACCGTGGGGTCACTACCGTGCGACGAGACCCGAGGCGCCCGATCCAATGGCTTTCATCGCGAGACTTGCGCAATCCGGAGTGCGCCTGGATGCCGTTGGGATCAGGTTACTCATGGGTGGTTCCAAAGCATCTTCAACGCGCGACTTCATGGATATTTGCGGGCTGCTGGATCGCCTGTTGACACTGGATGTACCGGTCCTTGTATCGTCTTGTGGCGTGCCCGATCGGGCAGTTGAGGGC
>JABAAC010000088.1 GCA_014238965.1 Phycisphaerales bacterium
AGCAGCACCATTGTCCGAGGTTGTCGTTTCCAGCAAAACGAAGCCAATGATTGGGAATGGTACGGCAGTAACGGGGGCGCTGCACATATTCGAGGCGGTGCGCCAACATTTGAGCAGTGCGAGTTTTACAACAACTCGACTGATGGCAACGGTGGCGCACTGTATCTGAGCGATGCTTGCGTTGTGACGCTGAACGCCGTGGAGGTCTATAACAATTCCGCGCTCAAGGGAGGCGGTGTCTACCTCACAGGGCAAAGCACGGCCATCTTCACTGACTCCATGTTGAACTCCAACAATGCGCAGTATTACGGCGGCGCTGTGTACCTCGTGAATTTCAGCAGTCTGCAGATTGAGACGAGCACTGTTGACAACAATTCGGCTGGATACATGGGCGGAGGGATCTACGATCAGTGCGCCAGTTTTCAAGTGTCAGGCACACAGTTTCGCTCAAATTCGGCAGGGCAATCTGGTGGCGGCATTGCTGTAAATTGCGGTGATGGTGTTGTGCAGAGTTGTAGCTTTGAATGGAATGATGCCGACGGCTCTAGTGGCCCCGCAATCTATATCGAGCAGATCGGAACGCTCGTGCTCGGCGGCAGCTCCATTTGCGGCAGCGGGCAAGACCCCATTGACGGTGAGTACATCGACAAGGGCGGTAATGGAATCCATGGATCCTGTTCGCTGGGCGCATGTTGCACCAACAATATTTGTGTGATGTTGGACATGGAGACATGCTCGCTCGTTGGCGGGGTGCACCAAGGTCTGGATACAGATTGTCTCGTCGAGGGTTGCCCGGAGACGTGTTTTGACGTCAACGGTGACGGTCAAGTTGGCGTAGATGAGATCCTCTATGTGATTGAGCACTTCGGTGTGTGTCCCTGAGTGTGTTGGAATAGTTCAGTTTTGACCTAGGTCGTTCTTTCGCTTTGTGCTGGCGACGCTGCTTGGTAGACTGCCGCTTCTGATGACCCTGATTCAGGGCGATTAGCTCAGTTGGCTAGAGCGCTTCGTTTACACCGAAGAAGTCACTGGTTCGAGTCCAGTATCGCCCACTTTCCTGGAACGGCCCCGCCCTTGGCAGGGCCGTCCTCGCTTTGTCCCCAGCAGCGTTGCCGCTACGCTTGAAAGATCGAGGGGCTTGAGACTGCTGCTACAGATCTCCCGCCTTTGCGGTATCGTTCTCCTCTTGCGGGGTTCGACGTTCGACATCCAAATCCACTTTTGCCCCATCTTGACGCTCAAGATTCGACCTTCCAATCCCTTATGAAGCCCTACACACTCTCCATTGACATCGGTGTCCCACGCGATCTGGTCATCGAGCTCTTTGACGACCCAGATAATCTTCAGATGTGGCAGCCTGGCTTGCAGTCGTGGTCGCTTACCAAGGGCGATCAAGGCCAAGTCGGTGCGGAGGCAACGATTGTCTTCCTCAACGGGGCACAGCCCATTGAGATGACTGAGCGCATCACTAGTCGCAATTTGCCAGATGAATTGAGCAGCATGTACGTATGGGGCGGCAACAGCAATGCCGTTATGAATCGATTCATCGAACTGGGCCCTGAGCAGACTCGGTGGGAAGTCGACTCCGCCTACCCCGAGAGTTCACTCAAGATGAAACTCATGGGCATGGTCATGGGCAGCAAGTTCAAGGCGCAGCATCAGGTCTTTATGCAGGCGTTCAAGGCATTCTGTGAGGATGGCATAGACGTTCGCACCGGCGAGGCCTGATCCCTCGATGCTCGTATGTTTAGGCCCGCTTAGGATCAAGCTTTGGATCTACAACAACGCCCCGGGCCACTTCCCTCACAGCCCGAGGCGTCGTCATTGTGTGCCTTTCGGCGCATGCCCCCCACAGGGAACTCCAACATCCAATAGTCGTTAGCCCGCCTCAGCTCTGGGATGGGCCGCGTCGTAGGCCTGCTGCATGCGAGTTGTCGTTAGATGCGTATACACCTGTGTCGTCGACAACGAGCGATGCCCGAGCAATTCTTGCACAGCACGTAAATCGGCGCCGTTGTCCAGCAGGTGCGTTGCAAATGAGTGCCGCAGCGTATGCGGTGAAATCGACGAATCAAGTCCAGCTTGGTCCAAGTACTTGCTCAATTTTCGACGAACAGATCGGGTGGAAATACGTCCACCATCACGATTGATGAAGAGTGGAGATTGCGTGTCGCCCCCTCGGCCAACTCGATCACGCATCGCAATCCATTCACTAATGGCTCGAAGTGCATGCGATCCAAGTGGCACGATCCGTTCTCGCTTGCCTTTGCCACGAACGATTAAGGCTTGGCCCGATTCATCTACATCGCCTAGATTGATGCCTACAAGCTCGCTGACACGAATGCCGGTGGAATACAGCGTCTCAAGCATCGCTCGATCGCGCGCACCAAGAGGTGTGGCGGCGTCAGGTGTCGCTAACAATTGTTCGACATCTTGCACAGTGATAGCCTTAGGCAATCGCTTTGCCTGTCGAGGCGTACGAATCAGCGTCATGGGATTCTTGGCAATGATGCCAAATCGCTGGAGCCACTTGTGGAATGATCGGAGCGTTGCGATCTTTCTTGCCATCGTGGCAGCGCTGTAGCCACGATCGCTCAGATGGGCTAGGAATTGTCGAATGCGATCGACGTCGGCGGCCAGCACCAATGAGGTCATCGTCGTCGGCGTGACTGAACCAACAATGTCCTCAGCCGTCTGTGACTGGGCTTTGGTCCAAGCTTGCATTTCAACGTGTTCATGAATCTCAAGGGCAGCCTCTTCGCCAAGCCAAGTGGTGTATTGCCGCAGATCTACGCCGTAGCAGCGGGCGGTATACGGGCTGAAGGCCCGCTCCTCAAGGAGATGGTCGAGAAAGGCCTTGATGACAGGCAGTCGAAGTTCGGGTCGGTCGGCGGGCGTGTTCATAGTCTGTCGCTGCTTATTGAAGGTCCGGAAGAGAAAGGGCACTCAAGAGGAGTCCCCAAGCACCCCATTCATTTCAGCCACGGGCGAAGTCCTACTGAATTCTGTGGGAATCGCTGCTTTGAGGGCATAGGCAGTGTTGGAATGGGCTGTGAGTGGATTTTTGGCACGATGATGACCAAACCTGGTGAGCCCAGATTGGTCCTTGAAAGGTAGTTCGAATTGGACGCCGTCCCGCGACGCTTCCGGGCGACACAACTTTCATCGACCGGCGAAGCCTTGCAGGCACAAGAATTTCAGCGGCTTTGCCTAGAGGTTGAAATCTGAGCCCAATCCAGCGTTTGAATCCCGATCAGGCTTCCGATGTAGGCCCTTGATCCACTAGACTGGCGCTCTTCTCGATCGCGTAGCTCAGTTGGTAGAGCAACCGCCTTTTAAGCGGTAGGTCCTGGGTTCGAGCCCCAGCGCGATCACTCCTCGGTCTTGCCGGGGAATGGCCCTCTGAGGGAATTCGCCAAGTCGATGCGATTTGTTCTGCATGCAGTTTGGTCCGCTCAACGCCTGCACTGTTGGGCAGAATGCCCCGATCGCTGGCGTCAACGCGGCAAGTCCGCCGGAACGTCAGCCGGTGCTGTGGACCACGACTTTGCCGTTCCGTCTTGCGACCTCGTGAGCCATTTCTCCAAGGCCTCGCCCATTGCGGGCACCTGTACGCTCAGCCTGCCTCGTGACTTGTTTGGCCCATGTGCGAGCGATCGGCTTGCCGTTGCGTTGGCCAATGTCGAGCGAACAGATGATCCCTGGATTGGTCCTGTGCACGTGCCAACGGCAACCATAGAGCCAGCCCAAGCGGTGCGGTGGTTACTCCTGGTTCGTGCAGGGCTTCATGCAGATGCATTTGAAATCGGCCATGACGTTCGCTTCCTGACCGAGGTTGCAGCCTTCGCGGTCGACCGTGTGGCTGATCAACGGGTGGTGCCATCACTCCAACTCGATGGCGATGGATGTCTCACGGCTGCATGGCGACCATGGCTGCAAGATGACGAGGGTGCCGAATGCTTGTCTGGTTTGCTCATGACAATGCCCCCGGTTGCTCGATCTGCCGACGACGCGATTGGCACAGACGCATGGCCACGCCTTAACGATGTCCTAGGCAGCATGGTCGATGCACTGGTTCGTGAGCGGCTCATTCGTGAGGACTTCATGGATGCGCTCGATGACCGTTCCCCTGAGGATCCACACGTTGCATGGTTGCATGGCTTGCTTGGGCGCGCTTCGTCTGTACCTGTCACTGGTGAGGCTGGCGTAAAGCTCTTTAGAGACGTTCGTGGTTGGCTGGTACGCCTCGATGAACTCGCCGGGCTTGCCGATTTGCGACTGCGGCTGGACTTGCAGTCGCCTGAAGAGACATCGCAGCCCTGGACGGTCCATGTCAGCCTCGTGCCTTGTCATGACAGCGATATGCAACTGTCTGCAGCAGATATTTGGGCCGAGACGCCCGAAGTTATGCAGGCTGCTGGCGACGCAGATCCGCAGGAAGTGCTCATTACCGAACTCGGTGCGGCCGCTCGCATCTGGCCGGCTCTCGATCGACTGCTGACTGAAGCGACGCCCGAGTCGATCTCTCTTAGTACTGCTGACGCATGGCTCTTTCTTGGCGAGTTTCGCCCACTGCTCGATGATGCGGGCGTGGTGACTCGCGTGCCTGAGTCATGGGGCGATGTCGAGTCTCGGTTGGGCTTGCGGCTATCGCTCGATGCACTTGACGATTCGCCACATGGGCTCGAAACGCGCGTTACGTACCGCTGGATTGTTGCAGTTGGCGAGCAACGCCTGACTCTTGATCAACTGCTTCAATTGAAGCAGTCCGGCGAGCGACTGGTACGCATCGACAATCGTTGGGTTGAACTCAATCCAGAGCAACTTGATGCTGCCATTGCGCTCTTGCAGGAAGAGCACGACAAGCGCTCGACATTATTGGAGGCCATGCGACTGGCTGGCGGTGGCGATGCTTCCACGGCAGGCATGCCGGTTCTAGGTGTAGAAGCCAGCGGCTGGCTGCAGAACCTGTTGCAGGCACCCGAGGATGCAACCTTGGAGCACGTGGGACAGCCGGAGATTTTCCAAGGAACATTGCGGCCGTATCAAGAGACGGGACTGTCGTGGTTGTCGTTTCTCGATCGTCATGGACTTGGCGCGTGCTTAGCTGACGACATGGGCTTAGGTAAAACAGTGCAGCTTATTGCACTGTTGCAATGGGAACGAGAAGCCGGTCGCCCCATCGGTCCAACGCTGCTGGTCGTCCCCACTTCGGTTGTTGGCAATTGGCGTCGTGAGTTGGGGCGATTTTCACCCGAACTTAGCGTGCACATTCAGCATGGTGCAGATCGGCCCCTAGGCGACAATCTTGCCTGTGTCGCGGCTGATGCCGACGTTGTCATTACGACTTACGCTCTGGTTGCCAGAGATCGCGAGTCTATCGAGCCCATTGAGTGGCACCGTGTTGTGCTTGACGAGGCGCAGTCAATCAAGAATCCACCGACGAAACAGGCGGTTGCGATTCGTGCGCTCAAGTCACCGCGACGTGTAGCCCTAACTGGTACACCAGTCGAAAATCGATTGACGGAGTTGTGGTCCATTATGGATTTCTGCAACCCCGGATTCTTGGGAGACCAGCCAGGCTTTCGGCGGCGATTTGCACGCCCCATCGAGCGGCATCGTGATGCCACTGCGGCGGCAGATTTACGCCGATTGGTGCAGCCGTTCATTCTTCGACGGTTGAAGACAGACCGCACAGTGATCGATGACTTGCCCGAGTGCGTTGAAACTCGTGAGCATGCGATTTTGACATCAGAGCAGGCAGACTTGTACCGGCAGGCCGTCGATGGCATGCTTGGCAACGTCGATCACTCCGAGGGCATTCAGCGTCGCGGTTTAATTCTTGCACTGCTGGGCAAGCTCAAGCAAATTTGCGATCACCCAGTACTGGCGGTCAAGGGCGAAGGTGCAGTCACACAAGCGGTGTCCGAGGGGGATATCGGTGGGCTCGTTCGACGCAGCGGCAAGGCCATGCGCATGCTTGAATTGCTTGACGAAGTGTTGGCCAACGGCGAGCGCGCCTTGGTGTTTACGC
This sequence comes from Phycisphaerales bacterium, assembly GCA_014238965.1. Taxonomy (GTDB): domain Bacteria; phylum Planctomycetota; class Phycisphaerae; order Phycisphaerales; family SM1A02; genus JABAAC01. The sequence goes on from JABAAC010000088.1 coordinate 6,035, forward strand.
AGTACCGTCGCATGGGCCGGTTGCTTGCGGCGATGATTGAGCATGAATTCGAGTCACGTACGCTCTTCCTGCACGGTGGAACCCCGGTTCCTAAGCGGGAGAAAATGATTGAATCGTTCCAGAACCCAGAGAGCGATGCGTCAGTCTTTGTGTTGAGTCTTAAAGCAGGTGGCCTAGGCTTGAACCTCACTGCGGCAAACCACGTCTTCCACTTCGATCGGTGGTGGAACCCTGCGGTGGAGAAACAGGCGACGGACCGGGCGTTCCGAATCGGCCAGACCCGAACCGTGCATGTGCATCCATTTGTGTGCACAGGCACGCTTGAAGAGCGTATCGACAAGATGCTCGAAGAGAAGATGGAACTGGCTGATCGCATCATCGGTACAGGCGAGGACTGGATTACGGAGTTGAGCACTGGCCAATTGCGAGATCTCTTAACTCTGCGTGAAGATGCATTCCAGGAGACTGAAGCATGATTCCCGATGCGGGCGAACCAAAGACGCCTCGGCCTGCGCCAGGCGAGTCCAAGGCACCGCGGCCCTCGCGACGTCGCGGTCGCCGCATGCGACTGAAGGTTGAAGAGGCCGTATTGCGTGAGCATCCACTCAGTGGAAAGTGGCTCGACACCGTGACAGCATTGCTTGGCGAAGAGGCCATGGCTGACGGGCACTTGGCAGCTCGCGATGGTGCCGTTCGACGCGTCGATATGACGGCCGGTCGCATTGCCGGTCCAGTCGAGGCTGACGGCGAGGCGCCTCGATCTATTGCCTTCACATTGCCGCCCATTGAAGATGAGGGGTGGAACACGCTCGTGGCCGACATGGCCGGTGAAGCGGTGTATACAGCACGATTGCTTGAGGGCAAAATGCCACCAGATCTTGATGGCTTGTTTGAGCGACGTGGGCTCAATCTTGTGCCCCCGCAACACGATGGACTTCGCGTTGAAGCCGACAAGCGAGTGACAAAGCAACACTGGCGTCCAGCGGCACTAGCGTGGATTGTCGCGGAGTTGCTCCACCATAGGCCACTGGACTTGTTGGCCGTTCGTGGCTTGTCGGCCGAAGCATTGCTTGAGCGACTTCGCCATCACCGCACGCTGCGCAGTGCTGAAGGCAGCGAAGCGCATCCGGTCGTGCAGATTGATCCCACCATTGCCAAGGGCGAGCCCATTAAGTCAGGCGCTACAGACTTTTGGCGCAGTCCACATCACTTGCCCGATGTTCCGCGCGATGTGCACCCGCAACACGCGCTGTTGAGGCGATTAGGGAGTTCTGATATGGGCGGCAAGTTCCCGCTATGTGGCTTGCTCGCGACGATCTACGATGAGATCGCCGATGAGGCCAAGGGCATTCAGGACAGTTAGAAAAAGGTGTCTAAACCCTTTTTCCGCATAACCCGCTCAAGTAGACCAGACATCCGCCCGATGCAGGCTTCACGCCCTTAGGAGAGGGTGTGAGGAGTTCCACATGTCTACGAATGAGACACCTCGCTCGCGGCTCAGCGACGCTCACCTTGTCGGTATTCGCAAGGCCATTGCGTCAATTGACGCCACGATCGACACGGCACGCAAGTCTCGCACAGCAACCAATGCAGATGGTTCAGCACGCCGTATGGCCAGCCGCCGCTCAGATACGCCCTGGTGGATGAAACGCGCTAGCTAATGGCTCAAACACACTGATTAGCGAACCGGGAAGGTTCAGTTGTATGCAACAACCGCGAAGGCGATCTTGTGATCACCCTCGCGGTTGTGTTGTTGTCGTGGACGTTGTATCAGCCTAGGTGCTTAAGGCCACGTCGCTGATCGCGTAAACGACGCGACTTGCCAACGCGGTCACGCAGGAAGTACAGCTTGGCCCGACGGGCATCGCCATGTCGAACAACGTCAATTTTCGCGATTCGTGGTGAGTGCAGCGGGAAGATGCGTTCCACACCTTCGTTGGCCACAATGCGACGAACGGTGATCGTGGTGTTGACCCCACGGCCTCGTTTGGCGATGAGGACACCTTGATACACCTGAGTGCGTTCCTTCTCGCCTTCAATGATTCGCACGTGCACATCAAGTGTGTCACCCACGGAAAAGTCAGGGAAGTGATCGTCACTGCGGAGTTGATCCTCGGTGACGGCTTCGATGATTGCTTGTTTACTCATGGTTCTATCTCACTCTCGTTTTTGAGCTCGTGTGGCTCGCGGCAACTTGGGTCGCTGTGCCCAGGGGTTGCCCCTGATTGATTCAGTCGGTCTTTCGGTCAGTCGTTCGTTGGGTCATCTAGCAGGTCTGGTCGTCGGTCTTGTGTGCGTTGGCGTTGTTGTTCCAGTCGCCACTTGGCAATGGCCCCGTGATCGCCGCTGAGCAGAACGTCTGGGACTTGGCGGTCTTCCCAGTTCCTTGGGCGGGTGTAGTGGGGCGTATCGAGCAGTGGCGTGCCGTCGTCATCCTTGATGGAGAATGAATCCTCTGCGGCAGAGCCTTCGTGGCCGAGTGCTCCTGGGAGCAATCGGGCGATGGCATCGACCAGCACTAAGGCCGGCAATTCGCCGCCGGAGAGCACGTAGTCGCCGATGCTCACTTCATCAGGCTCGAGTGCGTCAATGACGCGTTCATCGATGCCTTCGTAGTGTCCGGCGATCAAGAGCAGGCGCTCCTGTTGTGCCAACGACTCGACAATGTCCTGCGAGAGTCTCCTTCCTTGCGGCGAGAGCAGCATCCTGTGCGCTCGTCGTGTGTCACTTGCTTCAACCGCCAACACTGCGTCATGCAGAGGTTGGCACATCAGCACCATGCCAGGACCACCACCAAAGGGTCGGTCATCCACCTTGTTGTGCTTGTCTGTTGTCCAGCCACGAATGTCGTGTACGTGGATGTCGAGCAAGCCACTTTCCTGGGCTCGTCCGAGGATGCTCGTCTTGAGCGGTCCGTCGAACATGTCGGGGAACAAGGTCAGAATGTCGATCCGCATCACGGTGACCCGAATGGGCTCAATCAGGCCTCGAGCCCGATCAAGCGTCGAGCTTCTGCCCAGAGGTCGGATCGATATCGTTGCGCTTCAGCAAACCTCGCACCGTGTCACTGGGTTGAGCGCCTACGCTCAGCCAGTACTTGATGCGGTCAACCTTGAGCACCGATTGCTTATCGTCCGCAGCGAGCGGATCGAACCAACCGAGTTCTTCAATGACGCGACCATCGCGCGGTGCGCGTTTATCCATGGCGTTGACGCGGTAGAAGGGACGGTGCCGGCGTCCCATGCGCTTCAGTCGTAGAACGACCATATGACTCCTCCTGTGCACTGCACGTGGCTAGGTACACCGCTGGCTCAATGCCTGCTGTCGTGTCCCGCCCGTTCCGGGAGCGATGCCTGAGTCAAGAGGCACCAACTGTGGGGAAGGGGCTTCGCCGCGTGGACGAACGAAGAATTGTAGTGGAAATTCGCTTCACCGACGGGGGGCAGCGTAGATCCGCTCAGGCACACGAAAGTTGCGTCACGCTCAGCCTGCAATCAGCCCTGCGACAGCCATGACCGCCTGCTCGGCCACCCTCCATATCCAGCCAAAGCCGCTCATGAAGAGCACCATGAGCACAAACAAAGCCGCTATGGGGGCCTGTGGGTGATTCGAGAGGGCGCGAATTCTCCAGTGGCAGCCTTCCAAGATGCGCCAGCCATCAAGTGGTGGCAGCGGGATCAAATTCAAGACTGCCAGCACCACATTTAACATTGCCGCTGTGTTCAGAAACATCGCGACATTGTCAACCACAGGGCCACTGGCACCCGAGCGGGCCAACGCACCAAGCGACAACGCGAAGATGACAAAGAGCACCAGATTCATCAGGGGGCCCGCCGCGGCCACAATGATGCGGCCGGCATGCCCATGCCGAAAGCGACTTGGATTCACCGGCATCATGCCAAATGCGATGCCCAGCACGGCGAAGAGCAATAGTGAAAAGCTGCCCATGTGTACCAGCGGGTTGCCCGTCATGTGGCCGAGTTCTCGCGGCGTGCCATCACCTTCCCATAAGGCTGCCCAGCCATGGGCCAATTCGTGCAGGGTGATGGACCCGATCACAACAACAACCCATGAGGCAACCGCGATAAAACCCTGATCGCCGCCACCTGCACTGTTGTAGACGCTATGTACCCACCAGCCATTCATGCCGCGCCAGCTTCCTGCAATGTCTCACGCTTGGCGGTTCGAGCTTCTCGCAGCGCGGACACATCAACACCCAGTTGTACTAAATGCACTTCCGGACCATGGGGCTTGTCGAGTTCAGATTCCAGCTTCTTCGTAGCCGATGGCGAGGCGTACCGATTGAAGAGCATTGCCTTCACTGTGCCCCACATCCCGCCAAATGAGCTGAACGTGTGGTCAACTGCCGTGGCCTCGTACCCCGAATGCACCATGCAGTCGCGGCACTTTGGGTTGCCTGAGGCAGCCCCATAGTTGCTCCACTGCGTTGCGTTCATCAACTCGTCGAATGTGTCGACGTAGCCTTCTTGTAGCAAGTAGCAAGGCTTTTGCCAGCCGAACATGTTGTACGTGGGCATGCCCCATGGTGTGCACTCGTACTGGCGTGTGCCCATGAGGTATTCCAGAAACAGCGGCGATTGATTGAACACCCATCGCTTCTTGCGGTTGGACAAGATCATGTCAAACAACTCGTTCGTTGTTTCTCGATGCAGGAAATTCTTCTGATCGGGCGCCTTGTCGTATGCATAACCAGGGCTAAGCATCATGCCCTCGACGCCGACGTCCATCATCTCGTCAAAGAAACGTCGCGTTGCGTTTGGATCAGCGCCGTGGAACAAGGTCGTGTTCGTCGTTACACGAAAGCCCATGTCAACGGCCATTTGAATGCCAGCCATAGCCTTGTCGTACGTGCCCTCACGGCATACGGCAAAGTCATGCTCATCACGCGGGCCGTCCATGTGAATCGAAAATGTCAGGTATTTGCTCGGCTGGAACCAGCCCGCTTGGAGTTTCTCTTTGAGCAACACAGCATTCGAGCACAGATAGATGTACTTGCGTCGCTTCACCAACGCCTCGACAAAGGCCTGGATGTGTGGCCAGAGCATTGGCTCGCCGCCGGGAATCGAAACCATTGGTGCGCCGCATTCATCGACGGCCTTTAGGGCATCTTCTAGCGAAAGATCTCGCTTGAGAATGTGGGCTGGGTACTGAATTTTTCCGCAGCCAGCACAGGCCAGATTGCATCGAAACAGGGGCTCGAGCATGAGCACCAATGGGTAGCGCTTGCGACGACGCAATTTCTGCGACATCACGTAACTGGCAACGGTCCACATTTGTGAGATGGGCACGCCCATGCCGAGAATCCTCTAAACCCCGATTTTGAGCCAGAAAGGCCCATTCTTGAAGTTGTGACGGGGATCCTAGCCGACCATCCCGCAGGGGAGTCTTCTTTCTTGCGTTTCTTGCCCACTGAGCCCGAACTCCAGCCCTGTAGCAGGCATACGAGTGCGATGGTGGCATTGCCTTGGTCCCCGATATATCCAACTGCGCCCATGCGCGAAGCTGGCCAACTGCTTGGAGATTGTCCAACGCCATGGCGGACCTCGGCTATCATCGCCGCCGCCGTGGGCAGGACCGTCGCCGAGTTTGGGCGTTCCAGCTTGTTCCGGGCGGGTTCCGCCACTGCCGCGGCGATGAGACCTGCGAATCCCGCCGTGACCACGCCAAGCGACGAAGCACTTCTTGAAGCCCATATAGCTGGTGATGGCGAAGCGTTTGCCACCCTCGTCGATCGGTTTTCGCGTGAGCTTGTTCCGTTTCTGACACGGCTCACCGGCTCGCGAGCTGCCGCGGAAGACGTCTTCCAAGACACCTTCTTGCAAGTGCACCAATCATCACACACATTTGACTTGTCACGACGATTCCGTCCGTGGCTTTACACCATTGCAGTAAACAAGGGTCGCGATTGGCATCGTCGTAACAAGCGGCGTCGCGCCTTGTCGTTGTCGGCACCATTGGGCGACGACGGCCGAGGCACGTTCGTTGACTTGCTTGCCGCCGACACAGAGGAACCAGATGCGCCTCTTGCCGCTACCGAAGAAAGTGCTGCGGTGAAACGTGTGGTGGACAGCATGCCCGACCATCAGCGGGAGATCATTCTCCTGAGCTACTTCCAGAAAATGTCATATAGCCAGATTGCAGAGACGCTGCGAATTCCTTTGGGCACGGTGAAAAGCCGATTGCACGCTGCCATTGCAGCGTTTGCCCGAGCTTGGGAAGTTGAACGCGGCGCAGGGAAGGACGACGACTCGTGACCCCAAGCGACGACCAAGGCCGCACACCGGACCTTTCACCGCACGATGTTGCGGCAATTGATCATCTTGCAGAAGACGGGTTCGACGTGGACCGCATCGAGGGGCTCGAGGGTGAGGCGCTCGCTCGCGCAAAGGCCGCTCACATGTTGCTCAGTAAGATCGATGCGTATCCAGATGCAGAACTCAATGACGACGATCAACAGACACTGGTACATGCCACCATGGCACGTATTCGTCGCGAAGAGGATCTTCGACATGAGCGTATGCAACTGCATCCAGCAGAAGCAGCAAGTCGCGGAGGTCGATTGCGTTTCCGGCTTGCGGAGTTCGGCGCGGTGGCCGCTGTTGCCGCGATGGTCGCCGGGGCGGCCCTTCCAATTGCACGTATGGCCAAGGATAAAGCCGTCTCTGCAGGCGCACATAACAATTTGGCCCAATTGCATGCAGGCGTATCGACGTGGTCAAGCAGTCACGAGGGTGCACTGCCAACAACGGCGCCCTCAAGGGGAGTCTCATCGATGGACGGCCTTTGGGCCAACGCCAAGCAATTAGATGTGCATTCGGTTGCAGCCGCGGGGCACTGTGATCATTCGAGTCTGTTGAATCCACGGCGGCCAGGCATTGGTCGACACGGGTTCTCGTTTGTCATTCTGTCTGCCGAGGGAGCCTATCTAGGCAATGCACAACTCCTGCTCATCGGGGACCGTAATCCGGCGCTTGAGGGACTGCTTGAGGGCAAGTCATTCCTTGAGGCTATTGAGGGACGCAAGTTCGCCCGTCGTATCACCGATGATCCAGCCGTACTCTTTGGCGATGGCCATGTCACCGATGCCCAAGGCGGACTGGTCAACCAGGACCACGTGTGGGACCTTGATCAAGTTGAGCCAAGGTCGGACACGTTGCTGGCGCACTGACCGCAGGCCCTTTGAGGGGTCTTGCGAGGGGCGAGAGGCTAGAAACAGGGTCGGCTATTGCTCCCATGCGGGGGACCGGCTATCCTGCTTGGCTCGGCTCATCCATGCTGGATGGGCAGTCAGGAGCATCGATGCCCAAGAACAAGCCCAACAAGGGACTGCTCAAGCGGATCCGGATTACCGCCTCAGGGCGGGTGAAGCACGGCCGCGCGTTCGCCCGTCACCGACGGTCGCACAAGTCTGGCAAGTTGCTCCGTTCATACCACCGCAGCGCCTACGCACATGCAACGGACATCCGTCGTATTGCGTCCATGTTGCATCGCCGTATCACGGCTGGTTCAAAACGAGCATGTTCTGACTGCACCGATGAGACGACAACGACTACCGCACCCGCTGAAGTCGAGGCTGCTGTCGAAGCGACCGAGACCGATGAAAAGTGATTCCCGTTCGCCTGTTGGCGAACTGTTTGTTTGATTGACAATTGGATCGTGTTCGACGGGACAAAGTGGCAACTCGATTGTCCTCCGATCGAACCAGGAGATACTGACCATGCCACGCGCACGCAAGGGCGCCGCCCGCACCAAGGCCCGAAAACGAATCCTCCGCGCAGCTCGCGGATATCAGGGCACCAATCGTCGTCATAAACAACAAGCACAAGTTGCACTGCTTCGAGCTGGCAAGTTCGCCTACCGCGATCGCCGCAACCGCAAGCGGGACTTCCGTCGTCTGTGGATCACCCGTATCTCAGCAGCCTGCCGCATGCGTGGCACGCGGTACAGTCGGTTTATCAATGGCCTCGGCCGTGCAGGCATTGGCCTGAACCGGAAGATGCTCAGCGAAATTGCCATCTGCGACCCGGCCACGTTTGACGCCATTGTTGAGCAAGCCGAGGCTGCCACGACGGCACAGGCCGCAAACTGATCGCCTCCTGATGGCCCACAGACGGGGCTTCCTTCGAGAGTTCTTGACCAATCGATCCACGGTTGGGGCTATTGCGCCCTCATCAAAGGGCTTGGCGAAAGCTATTACCAAGCCAGCGCGATCGTGCGTTGGGGCACGTCGTTGGTTAGAAGTTGGGCCCGGCACAGGGGTCTTTACGCGTGAACTCGTGGACGCCATGGGCGAAGGGGACCACTTCGACGTTGTCGAGTTGAATGCGGCATTTTGCAAAACGCTTCGAGCTGATGTGCTGCCTCAAAATGATCACGTGGTGCTACACGAGGGATCTATTGAAGATGCTTCAATCTCCGGGAACTACCACGCCATTGTGTGTGGGCTTCCGTACAACGCGTTTCCGACGAATGTGAGTCGATCGATTCTTCGGCGGCTTGTGCAGTTGCTCAGGCCAGGTGGGACGCTGTCTTTCTTTGAATATGCCGCGATTCGGCACATGCGAAGCGCGGTGAGTTCCAAGTCGGTGAAGCGGGCAATGTTGTGGCACGCGACATTCATTGCACGTCTAGAGCAGGACATGCGCGGTCGCCGTGAGTTGGTCATGATGAACATGCCCCCAGCCTGGGCGGTGCACTTGACTAAAGAGGACGCTCAGCCATGACTGGTGGTGCATTGGGGCCTGAATTACATGAACCCCAGCGAGTCCTAGGCGACTCACTAAGGTCGTTGTCGATACGCTGGTCTCGTGACTGCACCACCAACGATTGATGACATTCACGCAGCGCACGAGCGTATTGGCGGTGTTGTGCATCGAACACCTGTGCTGACGTGTTCGAGTTTGGACCGACTCACTGGATGCAAGCTGTTTGTGAAGGCCGAGCATCTACAAGGTGTAGGAGCGTTTAAATTTCGCGGTGCGACCAACGCAGTTCTGTTGCTCAGCGATGCTGAGGCAAAGCGTGGTGTGTGTACGCACTCCAGCGGCAATCATGCCCAAGCATTGGCTCGTGCGGCACTCGAGCGAGGCATTCAGGCGTGGATTGTCATGCCAACCTCAGCGCCAGGTGTAAAGCGACGTGCTGTAGAAGGCTATGGGGCGACTGTTGTTCAGTGCGAGCCCACGCTACAAGCGCGTGAAGATACGGCATCGCAGATTGTCGAGGAAACGGGTGCGACCTTTATTCATCCTTACGACGATTCCCGGATCATCGCTGGCGCGGGCACAGCTGCCGTTGAATTGCTTCAGGATGTACCGGATCTTGATGTGATCATCGCGCCCATTGGTGGCGGGGGTTTGATGTCAGGAACCTGCATCGCAGCCTCGGCAATGCAACCGGGCATTCGGCTCCTTGGTGCCGAACCCGAGGGGGCCGATGACGCTGCACGATCGCTTGTTGCCTGTGAGCGGATTCTTCAGCGCAGCCCCAACACGATTTGCGACGGGCTACTGACGAGTCTTGGAGCGCTGACGTGGCCGATTCTTCGCGATCATCTAGAGACGATCGTGACGGTGTCGGACAGCCTCGTTGTCGAGGCGATGCGACTGCTGTGGACTCGGGCGAAGGCTGTGGTGGAGCCCAGCGGGGCTACCCCACTTGCCGCGGTGTTGTCACAGGCCAGCCCGATCCAGCCAGGCACGCGTGTGGGCTTAATCGTGAGCGGTGGCAATATCGATCTTGACAACCTGCCTTGGTAGGTGGTTGAACTTGCGCAGGTTGCGTCTGCTTTTTCAGAACTCGATACCGACCTGTAGATAGGCGACAAGGGCATTTCGCAATGGCGGGGTGCTACCTCCGCCGGGCGACTCGATCCACTCAATGCCGGGCTGGACATATACGCAAGGTGTGAGTTGGGCCAAGTAGTACAGCTCGATGCACGACTCGTAGCCACCACTCGGCCCGGCGCTGCCGTCGGTATTCATCGATTGGAAGATCGCCGCGTCATCGACAAAGTTGCAGTACGACCCTTGCAGTCCGATGGAGTCCGCGGGGCGCCCAGGAATGATTCCAGTGGCGTTCAAGCCGGCCATGATCGACCAGTGCACGGGATTCTTGTCAGGGTCGCTCCAGCCAAACTGGCCAAAGCCTGCCAAGCCACCGTTGTTTTCGGCGGTCTGGGCATCAGGTGCCCAGATGGTTTGTTGCCACTGCACATAAAAGCCCGGTACATCGTGGACGCCTGCTGCGGAATTGCCTGCAGTGAGCGTGTTGCCTGTTTGCAGCCAAGCCCCAAGGCCAATGGTCCCTGGCTGTGTGTCGCTCAATGACCAGTTGGCATCCCACTGTGTGATGAAGAACCAATGTCCCGCGTTGTCAAAAAAAGTCGCTGGGCCCCGAGGGCCTGTTGCGGGGCCATTTGGAAATGCTCCGGACGTTCCATCGAACCAACCAAATGAACCAGTGACCGTGTTGTTCAGCGTCCAGATCAACTGCAGCCCAGTTGCTTCGTTTGGATAGGTAGGCATGAACTGATTCAGGGTCGGCGTATAGGACGCCGCGGAGTAGATGAATGAACCCGCTGCTTCGATGGATGAGAAGTGCTCATTGGCATCCATCTTGCCGAATGTCGCGTTCAGTGTGTCATGGAAGAGCTGCTGCGACCAGTACAACTGCGCAATCTGGTTCAGTCTCGCGTTGGTTGGGTCAATGAAGTTGCCGTTGTCGCCGACCCATGATCCCGACTTGTCACGGTTCTCGGATCCAGCGAGTGGCCCGTTGTACCAATTGAAGTGTTCTAAGTCGATGAAGAATGTCGAGCCGCGCAGGCCCGCAAGTACGTCTAGGTCCGCGGTCAGTCTTACGCCGATTGGCGATGCACCGTAGAAGCCCGTGCCCAGTCCTCCGTGAACATTTGACTGCAGAATTGATGTGTAGGACGCATTGACATTGAGCCCGTAGTCCATCATCAACGTGTTACGAAAGCCACCCCAGTCGCCAGTGATGCCGTCGCATTCCAGTGGCCACTGGCCGTAGTACCCCATCGTCCGCATGCTATGTGTTGTCGGTGACACATTCTGGTTAACACGCGTTGGCTCTGTAGGCAGGGCCTCCGAATCTGGCACTTGGCCCGGGGGGGTGAGCCTTGGATTGGCTGGTGTCGCCGGAGCGGCGGCGGCTTGATCTCCAATCGGAGCCATGACAGTCAGTATGGTGACTACAAAGTGCAACAACATGGCGGGAACGCTAGCACATTGAACGTGCGGTGGCCCTCCTAAGGACTGCAGTATGACTTCGAATCAACATCATTCCAAACCGTCATCACACATGACTCGCCGCGCAGCTATTGCCGCTGGCGTGGCTATTCCTCTTGCCCCCTTGGCCGTCGGCGCGACCACTGCAGTACAGGGGGGTTCGGATGATCCAGCAGCCGCGGATCGCCGCACAGGAGGCCTTCAATTCAAGCCCGATTACGTGCTCAACATCGAGCCAAAGATCACTGCGCCATTTGGTGTTCCAGTGGGTTCGATTTTGGTGAATGACCAGGATCCAGGGCCCGAGATTCGCTACACCGTCGGCGATATGTTTCGCGTGCTGTTGCAGAACCATCTCGACACACCGTGCACGGTGCACTGGCATGGGATGATTGTGCCCAATTGGATGGACGGCGTGCCGGGCATTACGCAGATGCCCATTCACTCTAGGCAGTCGTTCTTTGTTGAGTACCCCTTGGTGCAGTCGGGCAGCTACTGGTACCACTCGCACTTCGGACTGCAGGAACAACTTGGCCTGCACGGTCCGCTCATCATCGAAGAGAAGACCCCGCCCTACGCCTATGACCACGATGTCACATGCTTTGGCACCGACTGGGTGAATCAAAATCCATACACGCTCATTCCGCAGATTCGCGGCGATCAGCCCGCAACTGAAGCGGTTGCTGAGCCAAAGGGCGATCTATACAAGTTGCCTGGTTCGAACAAGGTGTTCGATGTTGACATCAATTATCCCGGATTCATGCTGAACGGCGGAACCAATGCCAAGCCTTGGACCTTTAACTGCCGCACAGGCGATCGCCTGCGTCTGCGTTTGATCAACGGTGCCACTGCGACATCGTTTCGAGTCGCGCTCGATGGCCATGAGATGGAGATCATTCAGTGTGATGGAAATCCATGTGTTCCGATCAAGGTCGACAGCATCTGCATGGCTGTCGCCGAACGCTACGACGTGCTGGTGACGATCAAGAACACCGGCTCATTCACACTGCATTGGTGCGCGCTGGGCCAATCGCAGCAAGTTGTCGGCGTCATCAACGTCGACGGCGATGGCAAAGCGAATCTAGGGCGCCCGGTATTCGGCTCACGCGTCGGTGGCATGGGCCACTATGGCAGTCTTCGTTCGCCAAACGACACACGTCCTCCGGAAGGACCGGTGCGAACGTTCGAAATGGAACTCGGCGGCAATATGATGGACTACCTCTGGTCGATGTCAGGCGAATACCTGTCTGAAGCATTTGTGCCCAAGTACATCGCCGACGCCGCGCCGTTAAATATTGAATACGGCGAGCGTGTGCGCATTCGCTTCACCAACAAGACGAGTATGTGGCACCCAATGCACCTGCACGGGCACTTCTATCGACTGCTTGCTCAACAAGGCAAATGGGATCAGCGAGACGCGATACTCAAAGACACCGTCGGCGTGGGGCCGGGCCAGCACGTTGATATTGAGTTCTACGCCGACAATCCCGGTCATTGGATTTGCCATTGCCACAACCTGTACCACCTGGCCGCAGGTATGGGACGCATTTTTCATTATGGGGTGAAGCCAGTTGGGCTTGAAGCGTGACTTGTGAGTTCTTGAGGTCCACGTAGGCATTGCTTGCTTGACCACCCTTTGGCACGGGGTATGCTCAGGTGCGGCTGATTGTTGCCGCAGAGGATGACGCTTGATGCCTATGCGCCGCATTGGATTACTTCTAGCCGCGATTATGGCGGTGGTTGCACAAATTGCAGTCACGCCTGCAGTCGCTGGCGATAGTGCAGCGGGGGCATGTTGTCATGGCGATACCTGCCAAGTGACGTCCTTCGATGTCTGCTTCATCACTGGCGGCGTGTACCAGGGCGATGGAACGACGTGTGACGGCAATCCGTGTGACGATGTCAATCCACTGGGCGCATGTTGCGTAGGGGCATCATGCCAAGTCATTGAGTTCGATCTCTGTACATCAATTGGCGGGGATTGGCAAGGCGAGGACACTGACTGCATCGATGGGCAATGTCAAAGCAGTTGCCCGGGCGATGTGACGGGGGACAATATGACAAATGTTGATGACATTCTCGAAGTCATCAACAACTTTGGATTCCTCTTTGACGTGGACGACCTTCTTTTGGTTATTGCCAACTTCGGATGCGTCGTCTGAGTGCAGCCACATTGAGGTGAGTTAGTCGCGTTCGCTTCGCCGCCGCTTCAATTCCGCGTCGATGAAGCCATCGAGGTCACCATCGAGCACAGTTTGCGGGTTTCCCACCTCATGATTTGTGCGGTGGTCTTTTACACGGTTGTCATACAGCACGTAGGACCGAATTTGGGAACCCCAGCCGCGGTCTACTTTGCCACCGGTTGCAGCGTCGAGTTCAGCTTGACGCTTGTCTTCGGCAATCTGTTCCAATCGAGCCTGCAAAATGCGCATCGCTTGCTTTCGGTTCTGAAGCTGCGCCTTGTGTGTGGAACTCACCACCATGATGCCCGAGGGCCTATGTACGATTCGCACCGCGGACGCAACTTTGTTGACGTTCTGTCCGCCGGGGCCGCTTGATCTGGCGAATGTGGTCAATTCGATGTCGTTGTCATCGATATCGACGTCGCTCTCTTCAAACTCAGGCGTCACATCAATAGTGCAGAATGATGTTTGTCGCTTGCCTTGAGAATTGAAAGGGCTCACCCGGGCCAACCGGTGGGTGCCGCGCTCACATGACATGTAGCCATACGCTAGCGGGCCCTTTACGTGGTACGAGACGCTTGAGATGCCCACTTCGGAACCGTGTACTAGTGATACTTGTTCATACTTCCACCCCTGCGTATCCCACCACGCGGTGTACATACGATCGAGCATGGTTGCCCAGTCGTCAGCATCATTGCCACCATCTCCGGCCTGAATGGCGACAAAGCAGTCCCGATGATCGTGCTTGCCCGAGAGCAGCGATTGCAACTCCACTCGTTCCATGCGAGCAGTAAGTCGATGGAGGTTTCCATCAACTTCAAGGAGCAATTCATCATCGCCTGCCTCGCGTGCCAACTCGTAGCCGACCTGCGCATCTTCGAACTCTGTAATGATGCCCTCAAGCCCCTCGGTTTGGGCTTTGAGCAACTTGTACTCAGCGATTACTTTTTGCGCTTCCGTCTGGTCGTTCCAGAACTCCGCGCCATTCATGCTTGCTTGGAATGCCTCGCGGCGCTCTACCTTCGAATCGAAGTCAAAGAGAGTCACGGATTGTCAAGATCCGCGCCTCAAGGTCGTCAAGCACCGGTTGGTGGGTTTCGTAGTACATGGGGACGGATGGTAGCGACCGCGGGCGAAGGATCTTTAGTTCCAAAGTCGGGCTAGAATGCCACCATGACTGCAACCCACCTCGATTCCATTTCAATACGAGCCGCGGCAGTAGCACCATCGGCCACGCTGGCCTTGACCGCTCGCGTACGCGAACTCCGTGCTGCGGGTAACGATGTCATCGGATTCGGCGCTGGTGAACCCGACTTCACGACCCCAACACCTGTGTGCAATGCAGCCATTGAAGCCTTACAAGGCGGCATGACGCATTACGTTCCTGTTCCAGGGGCTCCTGATTCTCGATCTGCCGTTGCCGACGTCTTCCGGGTGCGCAACGGTATTGAGTGCACCGCAGATGATGTCATCATTTCAAACGGTGGCAAGTTTTCGTGCTATCTGGCCATCCAGGCTCTCGTTGACCCAGGCGACGAAGTTGTCTTGCCGACACCTGCGTGGCTTAGCTACAAGCCAATGGTTGAACTTGCCGGTGGCACAGTGGTTGAAGTTGAAACTGGCCCCGGTGATAACTTTCTCGCCAAGCCCGAGGCCATCGCTGCAGCCATGACGTCCAAAACCAAGTTGGTCATCATCAACAGCCCGTCCAATCCATGTGGCACGATGTATTCACCCGGTCAGATTCGCGATATTGCCGATGTCATTGCCGGGCACGATCGTGCATGGATCATGTCAGATGAGATTTATGATCGCCTCGTGTACGGGGGCCGCGAGCACTTGTCGTTCGGATCACTCTCCAATGTGGCCAATCGGACGATCACAATCAACGGCCTTAGCAAGACTTGGGCTGCAACTGGATGGCGAGTTGGCTGGGCCTGCGCGCCAGGCGAAGGTGGCGCTGTGATCAAGGCGATGAGCCGTTTGCAGAGCCAGAGCAGTTCATCGATCACGAGTTTTTTGAATCCCGCGGTTGTTGCAGCGTGCACGAAGACTGATGACGAGATCGAAGCGATGCGCGTCATCTTTGAGCAACGTGCTGGGCTGATGTTTGAACTTGTCTCAGCGTGGCCACGCGTGACATGCCCTCCGCCAGCTGGAGCGTTCTACGTCTTCCCTGATGTCAGTGGCACATTCGGTTGTACCAGTCCTGGAGGCCGGCCCATTTCGTCAGCATCGACCTTCGCTGAGGCCTTGTTGGAAGAGGCGGCGGTGGCCGTGGTTCCCGGTGAATCATTCCTTGGCTGTGGGGGGAATCATGTTCGGTTGTCATTTGCGACCGATGAGGACTCCATTGGCATGGGATGCACCCGAGTGCTGGAGTGGCTCGGGGCGCTCCAAGACTGAGCGTGGTCTCTTCAGGCCCATAATTCTCGATTTTTTCAGCCCTTATTAGGGGCAGCACGCCCGGTCAACGGCCTTCTTGGCCCTCTGAGGGTAGAAAAAAGCCGCTGGGCCAACTACACTCCTCGATTCAACAGAAACCGGCGACGTGGTGTTGCCGGGGAGATCAGTGCACTTATGGCCCTGACACTCAGTCAAAAGACAACGATCGTCGGCGACTACCGCCGCGGTGACACCGACACAGGCTCGCCCGAGGTGCAAGTTGCCCTCCTGACCACACGGATTCAGGAGATCACCGAGCACCTCAAGATCAATAAGAAGGACCACGCCGCACGGCTTGGCCTCTTGAAGCTTGTGGGCAAACGTAATCGTCACCTGCGGTACCTCGCACGAACGAACAACGACGCATACAAGACGCTGATCAAGCGACTTGGTCTGCGCAAGTAATCCCCCCTGAGGGGGACCCACGGGTCCGTCCGTCGCGCGTTGCAGTGCGAGCGGCAGTGGACAGGTTGCATTCAGCCGTGAGTGCCTCCCGTCTTCTGCCTCCCACGACTGCTCAAACGCAGCGGGCTTGGACCCCTAACACGATCGGCGCACAGTCTGCGCCGACAAAGGATCCGAATCCATGGCAGACAGCCAGATTCATTTTGTAGAACGCGAAGTCGGCGGCCGCATGATGCGGTTCGAGACCGGCCGCGTGGCCAAACAAGCAAGCGGTTGCGTCATTGCATCGCACGGCGACAGTGTCGTCATGTGTGCGGCAATGCGTGCCAATCCCCGTCCCGGGCTCGACTTCTTCCCCCTGCAGTGCGACTACCGCGAGCGATTGAGCGCCGGCGGCCGCTTCCCAGGTGGCTTTAGAAAGCGAGAAGGAGCCCCCAACGAGAAAGAAGTCCTGACCATGCGGATGATCGATCGCCCGATCCGTCCGCTGTTCCCCGAGGGCTTCATCGATGAGTGCCAAATTCAGTGCTGGGCAATGAGCCACGATGGGCAAAACGACACCGATGTCATTGCTTGTTCCGGTGCATCAGCTGCGTTGAGTTTGACGGACGCACCATTCGAAGGCCCGGTTGCAACTGTTCGCATCGGTCGCATTCTGACCGACGAAGGCTCGCAGTTCATCATCAATCCCACGCATGCTCAAATGGAATACAGCGATCTTGATCTGGTGCTGTCAGGCCACAAGGACGGCGTGAACATGATTGAAGTGGGCGCTGCTGAAGTGCCTGACGAAGACGTGCTCGCGGCCATCGAGTTCGGCTACGAGCACGGCTGCAAGCCCATCTTGGAAATGCAAGAAGAGCTCAAGGCCAAGGTCGGCAAGGACCCAGTCGTCAACTCGTTGAACGTGCCGTCCGATGACGTCATGCAGGAAGTCATCGCTGCATGCGGCGATGAGATGGATAAGGCTCGACGTATTCCTGGCAAGGCTGACCGCAGTGCTGCAGTGGACGCCCTTCGTACGAAGGTGCTCGACGAGCACTTCGCAATGCCCCAAGGCGTCACCTATGACGTGTACAAGGAAGCGGAGAAGCGTGCGGGCATGGCTCGCGAAGCATTCCGCACCTTTGAGAAGAAGACGACGCGTCGTTTGATTGTCGAAGAAGGCATTCGTGCAGATGGTCGTGGATACGAAGAGATTCGTGGCCTCGACATCGACACGACATTGTTCCCCCGCACGCACGGCAGTTGCTTGTTTCAGCGTGGCGAAACGCAGAGCATCGTGACATGCGTGCTCGGCACAGCTAAGGCTGAACAAATTGTCGATGGCTTGATGCCTGAGTACGCCAAGAAGTTCTACTTGCACTACAACTTCCCGCCATTCTGCGTTGGCGAAGCTGGTCGCATTATGGGCCCGGGTCGGCGTGAAATTGGCCATGGTGCATTGGCCGAACGTTCGTTGTTGGGCATCCTGCCTGATCTGGACGACTTCGCGTACACCGTGCGTCTTGTCAGTGACATCACCGAATCGAACGGTTCCAGTTCCATGGCTTCTGTCTGTGGTGGCTGCATGGCGTTGATGGATGCAGGCGTGCCGATCAAGGCGACGTGTGCAGGTATTTCCGTGGGCCGCTTCAGCTCGGGCGACAAGATTGTGCACGTCACCGACATCCTCGGCGAAGAAGACTTCTTTGGCGACATGGACTTCAAAATCTGTGGTACTCGCGAAGGCATTACCGGCATTCAGCTGGACCTCAAGGCCCGTGGCTTGTGGTTCGAAGAGATCAAGTCGATCTTCGCTCAAGCGAACAAGGGACGCATCGAGATCATCGAGAAGATGGAAGCCCACCTTGCCGCACCTCGCGAGGAAATGAGTCCTTACGCCCCGAAGCTCGTCCAGATCAAGATCGATCCAGACAAGATTGGCAAGCTCATTGGTCCTGGTGGCAAGATGATTCGTGGCATTTGCGAGCGCACTGGTGCGTCCGTGGACGTCGACGACGACGGCACCGTCACCATTGCTTCCACCGATCAGGCATCTGGAGCACAAGCACTCGCCGAGGTCGAAGCGGTTGCCGCTGAAATCAAGGTTGGCACCGTGTACGAGGGCAAGGTTGTTTCGACGAAGGACTTCGGTGCCTTTATTGAGATTGCAACCGGCACCGATGGCATGTGTCACATCTCCGAACTCGATCACGGCTACGTTGCAAACGTGTCTGATGTGGTCTCCATTGGCGATGTTGTCAAGGTCAAGGTCATCAACGTTGACCCCACGGGCCGTATCAAACTCAGCCGCAAGGCTTTGCTTGAGCCTTCCGACGGCGACGATGGTTCAAAGGGTGATCAGGGCGGCAGTGACGACAAAGGCGGCGGAAGCCGCCGGCGTCGCGATGGTCGCAAGCCCGCTGAGGCATCTTGATCATTTACTGGAGCCATTGCCTTGCATTGGTTTGACTTTAGTTTCGGTGCGGCGATTGCTTTGGCGATCGCCGCACCGATTGCTTTTGTCTGGCTCAGGCGTGCGCGCCGAGCTGAAGAGGAAGCGCGTCGTTCGCAACGACTTGCCGAGTTAGGGTCGATGACCGGCGGTTTGGCGCACGAGATCAAGAACCCGCTGTCTACGGTCGGGCTGAATGCCCAACTACTCATCGAAGATCTACGCAGTGCGGATCTTGATTCACACGAAGCTGATCGCATGATTCGTCGTGTCGAGACACTGCAGCGTGAGGTCGAACGCCTCGGGGGGATTCTGGGCGATTTCCTACAGTTCGCCGGTCGCATGAAGCTCGACCCGCAGCCTTGCGATATTGGTGCATTGGTGGAGTCGCTTGGTGACTTTTACAACCCGCAATGTGAACAGGGGGATGTAATCCTTCGTGTGCAGGTGCCAGAATGTCCAATGCAAGCATTGGTAGAAGATGGGTTGTTCAAGCAAGCTTTGCTCAACCTCATGATCAACGCTGTGCAGGCTATGCACCAGGGTGGCGGTGAGTTGATGTTGCGGGTGGAGCAAGTCGGGGATCGTGTGCATGTGTACGTCACTGACACTGGGCCGGGTATTGCCAAGGCCAAGCAGGATGAGATTTTCCATCCTTATGTCAGTGGGCGACAGGGCGGTACCGGATTGGGCCTTCCTACGGCGCGACGCATTGTTGAAGAACACGGCGGTACTTTGTCGCTTTCCAGCGAAGAAGGTAAGGGGACGGCGTTTTTGATTTCGTTGCCTCTGGCGTCCTGATCAATTCGGCAGTCGCGAACTGATTCTGAACACAGTGCAGGGCGAGCTGCCCACGTGGCCCATTGTGGGGTTCACTGCTTCGCTATTCAAAGGCTCTACTCGCCCAGCAGGGTGTCGCTGTCCACCACGCCTTGGGCGACCTCGACAAGCGCTTTACGTGAGTTGCGAGATTGCTTTTGTAGCATGCGCATGGCTTCAGGCTCGTCGACGCTCTTGCGTTTGACGATAATCCACTTGGCCTGTTCAATCACTTTGCGTTGCTCGAGTCGTTCCTTGAGGTCTTCGATTTCGCCATCTAGTTCAAGGTGTGCGAGCCAGCGTGACCAAGCGACTTCAACCCCCACGCGGAGTTGATCCCGGCTGACGGGTTTGAGCAGATAGCCAAACACACCGATTTCGCTGCCGACGCTGACGTATTCCGGATCAGAGTAGGCCGACAACATCATGACGGGAATCCCAAGATCACCGAAGATCACCGCGGCTGCTGCAAGTCCATCGGTGCCGGGCATGCGAATGTCAAGCAGCGCCATGTCGGGTTTGTGTGTGCGGCAGAGTTCGATGGCTTGTGCGCCGTCATTTGCCGGGCCCACCACATCGAAGCCCAAATCATCGAGCGCAGCGCGCATGCCCGTTGCGACGAGATGTTCGTCGTCGGCTATGAGAACCTTGGCTGGATGGGGAGGAATGGACATGAAGGGAAGTCAGGAGTCAATCCGTCTAGGCAGACGGTAGTGGGTGTGTGAGATGGGGAGTGTAGGGGGTTGGCCGCGGACGGGGGTTTCAATGGTACCTCTCACACCTTCCCCGGCCCGCTATGCCTTACAACCATTGGGCAGGTGGGATTTCAGCAGTGAGCCGTTTTTAAACGACACCAATAAAAATCGACACAAGCTGACAGAAGACAGACGAGTGAGCGGAGACCCAATAAGAGCGTGCTGCCCGTCTATCTGACCCACGAATTCAATCCTCCCTGAGGATCTCACATTGGAGCCTGCCGATGAACTTCACTCGAACCCTCGCAATTGGAACGGTACTCACCGCATCTACCGCCGCTTCGGCTTCCTTTGTGGGGCTGCATCTGGTGGAGCATGCCGTGGATGGGAACGGGACCGTGCCCGGCACGACGACTTGGCGGCTTTACGCTGAATTCGACGATCCAAATGATCAAGTCACACGTGTGCATGGCGACTGGCCACTGCCCACGGTCGTCGTCTCGATGGATGGTTTCTATCAGAACCCCTTTGGTGGTCCGATGTCGTCGAATATCAACGCAGCGTTCATCGGCATAATGCCAAGCCTCGGATACGACAGTTGGGTCACGATTGGCAGCCAGTGGTCGCACGAGAGCGGCACGCTGAATAGCACGAACATCAACTTCTCCTTGTTTGAGACGTTTTATGCCACGCCCGGCATTCTTGGCTTTGTCAACGGCGAATGGACGCGGTCTCAGGGCGATGCCCTTACGTACGGCACCACGCTGACGGGGTTGCCTAACTACCACGTCCTGCTTGGCCAATTCACAACGCCGGGCTATGGCACCAGCACGGCGCCGTGGGGCGTCATGAACCTCAATGGCTACTGGGATGGCTTCCTGTTCAACGGCGGCGGGCCCATTCCATGGAGCGCAAACGGCGTCAGATTCGGCACTGTTCCAGAAACTGCTGGCGCATGTTGCATCGACGACCAAGCCGGCGCCTACTGTCAGGTGCTGACCGAGTTGGCCTGCGAACACTTTGGTGGTGAGTGGTACGGTGCTGGCACCCAGTGCACCGACGCAGATATCACCTGCAGTCTGGATCCCGAGGCGGGCGCGTGCTGTTACGCCGTTACAGGGGGATCGGCATGTGAAATCCTGACACAGGATCAGTGCAACAAGATGGGCGTCAGCTATTGGTACGGCGCGGGCATCATGTGTGATGATCCAGATGTCCAGTGCGAAGAAGAGCCGGAAATCGGGGCATGTTGTTACCCGCTGGACGACGGCACGCTTGTTTGTGACGTACTGGGCCTGAAGGACTGCTCCTTATCCGGGGGCTACTGGTACGGCGCAGGAAGCGTATGCAGTGATCCGTTCGTCGAATGCGACTCATTCAAACTCGGTGCGTGCTGCTTTGAAGATTCCGACCTCGGTTGGATTTGCAACGAGATGGAAGATTTCAGGTGCGACGACTTCTCCGGTACCTGGTACGGATATGGAAGCCAATGCACTGATCCCGACGTCCAGTGCGATCCGATTCCAGAAGGTGGCGCGTGCTGTTATGAGAACGCTGCTGAGCAACTGGTCTGCGATGAGATGATCGAAGTGGACTGTGACACGCTCGGTGGCTATTGGTATGGCTCGGGCACCCTTTGCAGCGATCCCTTCGTCGAGTGCGAAGTGTCTCAAGTCGGCGCCTGCTGCATTGAAGAGGGGCAGGGCTCGGGCTACTGGTTCTGCATCGAGATCACTGAGGATGCGTGCGTGGATCAGCTCGGCATCTGGTACGGCGTGGGATCGCTCTGCAGCGATGACGACGTCGCCTGCCAGCCCACAGCGGACTGCGTTGCCATTCCCGGCAGTGAGTGTGCCCGCGCACCGCAGTACGACGACCCCGCCTACCAGATCTTCGGTAATGGCGAAGTAGCGGTGCAGACAGCCGCACCAAACGTCACTGGCGGCCGCATGGTGACTGTGTTCGACCTGACCAACATCAGTGCAGCGCCACTGAACGCTGACGTCCCAATCAACCGCTACGCGCATGCCAATTGGGATGTCCAGCACATCGGCGCTGTTCTTGGCTTGGCACTGGATGAGGCGGGCAACATCTTCGTGTCCGCATCACAGACGTGGAATGCCGATTGGTCCGGCCCCGCCGGCTGGGGCGCCGTGTACCGCATCGACAGCAACACGGCTGCAGTCTCCACGTTCGCCGTGCTGCCGACGATGAACACCAGTCTCGGCTCGATTACGTATGACTGCGAACGAAGTCAGTTCTTCGTCAGCAACTTCGAGGACGGGCTCATCTACCGGCTCGACTACGCAACAGGTTCCATCCTGGACACGTTCGATCATGGCACGCCATGGTCAGGCGATCCCGGCCCTGTGGCGTTGGGCGATCGTCCCTTCGCCGTCGAGGTCAATGGTGACCGCCTCTATTACAGCTTGTGGAATGCAGACATCAACAATCCGTCCAACACGCCCAACCAGATTTGGTCCGTGCGGCTTGACTCAGCCGGCCGGCCCGACGCGGGCACCGAGCAGTTGGAAATCAACCTGCCCGAGTATGACGGTGGGAACTACTCATCCCCCGTGGCGGACTTGGACTTCACTCCAGCGGGCACCATGATCCTGGGCGAGCGATCGCAGGCGGGTATCACAAACATGTCCGCGCACCGAGCACGTGTTCTTGAATACGAGTGTCTCGGCAGCGGATGGGCCCTCACGTCGAACATCTTCACGCTTGGCGAATGGCCTGAGTCCGCCGCTGGCGGTGTCGACGGTACAGAGTCGAACGTGTGGGCTTCGGCCGACGGCATGCACATCGCTGTGCCAGATGCCCTCTACGGCTTCCAAGGTCTTCCCCTCACGGGTGGGTCGATCGTGGACAGTTGGCTCATTGACTACAACGGCAACTTGTCCCTGCAGGACAAGACTTTGCTTGGCGACTTGGTCATAGCCCCTGAAGTGGATGGCAGTGGGGCCGAGCCGGATTGTCCGACCATCGCGGCCTCTAGCATCATCTGTGTGACGGCTGGACCACCAGCTCACTACGCGATCGATTTCAGCATCAGCAACGTGGATACCTTGGACACCATCACCGGCGTCACAATGAACGTGCCATCGCTGTACTCATTGTCACCTGACAACGTGTCATTGAGTCTTGCCCCGAACGCCGTCACCACTTTCTCTACCGTGTTGTCGGGCGGCACACCCGGCACGATGTTCTGCATCGATATGGAAGTGCAGTTTGCAAGCGGTGCTTCTTGTGTAGCGCAAGTGTGCTTCGCCCTCCCGAACTGCATCGAATTCCCCCCTGGTGACTTCAATGGCGACACCATCGTGAATGTCGACGACCTGATGATCCTGATTGGCATGTGGGGTGAGGTGTGTGATGGAGTCGACAACGACTGCATCATCGTTGACGCGGATCAGAGCGGCATCGTTGACATGGGCGATCTGTTGATCGTGCTGGAGAACTGGGCACTCTGAGTAACGTTGGCCAGACACCAATTACAGGCTGCCGGCAATCGCTGGCAGCCTGTTCATTTGGAAGAGTGCTAGGCACATCGCTCTGCGCTCAGTCCAGA
The DNA here is from genome assembly GCA_014238965.1 of Phycisphaerales bacterium. Lineage (GTDB taxonomy): Bacteria > Planctomycetota > Phycisphaerae > Phycisphaerales > SM1A02 > JABAAC01. The sequence continues at coordinate 29,866 of JABAAC010000088.1, forward strand.
AAGTCCCTTGCCTTGAGCCGCTCAGGCACGTACACCTCGGTTACATAGGAGATGTCCTTTGTGATAAGCGATTCAACTTCCATCTTAAAGCCATTGCTCAGGAGCTTCTTAATTTCCTTCTGCCACGGACGCTTGTCCTTGAACCACGGATAGTCGGCAATCTGCCGGGCGCGGGTGACATCACGATCGTTCAAGGCAATGCGCACATCTGCTGACAAGTCACAGCGGTCATAATCGTCCGCGCGAATGCCCATGAACTTCGCATCTGGAATCGCCATACGTTCGCTCTCGAAGGCGAGATTGATCGACCCTTGCTTGATTACGCTGTAGATGTAGTGCCCCCAAGGGTCGCAGTCCAATAGGCAATACACGGGCAGCCCGAGTTCCTTGTTGAGCCGATGCAGCAGACGACGTACTCCACGGGGGGGCTGCCCCGATCCTTCCGTGAGAATACAATTGTGCTTCTCCCAGAAGCGGTCTTCGTTGAATCGACTCCATACGGTGTCCTTCTCGACGTGCAGCACGAATTTTGCATCGCACTTTTTGAACTGCATCACACTGGGCTCACAGATGCTCGGAATCGCGTAGCCACCAGTACCCATGCGGCGACAGTCAATTTCATCGCCATTGTCCTCAACTGTGATATTGCCAACCATAGTGCCGCGTTTCTTTGCAAACACGTGCAACTCTTCTCTCAATCCACCAAGTCCAACTTCGAGATCTTCGAGCACCGTGTCAGATTCAGTCTGCTCGTTAAATGTCTTTTCCTTCGTGCCCTCGATTGTGTGCAGTGACATGTAGTACATGCCACGAAGGCTGAGCGTCTTCTGTGCTTGGATCAAATCTTTGCAGCCTTTGGCAAGCAGCAACGTTTGCATGAACTTCCTTGCCTGGCTAACGTTGAACAGTTCACGACTCTGTGTAGCGTCACCCATCTCCAGAATGCGCTTGCGCTTATTCCAATTCATATTGGACACAGTGCGAAGGGGGATGTCGACGCTCGGATCGCGGCCCTTTAAGCCATCCTTGGTCACATCATCAGCCAGTTGCTCGATTGATGCAATCGTCTCTGCGTCTCGCTTGCGACTGACTGGACCGACCCGCTTGGCGCGTTTCTTTGTCGTAGCCTTCTTTGTTGTTTTTTTCTTGGCCATCAGCGTTTCCGGCTCGTCTTCTTCTTTTTCGTCTTACGTGTCGTTGTTCGTTTCGCCGACTTTGACCCGCGTCTTGGTAACTTTCTTGCGGGCATGTCGTCTTGGAACAACACATCAGCTTCATCATCCACATGAGCACTTCGTTCATGGAGGATGATGACGTCATCATCTTTTTCCAGAGGATCGCGTGTGTCCAACACTTTGCCATCTTGATCTAACTTCTGGTCGGCCTCCTCGGTCTTTCGAGCAGCGATCTTCTTAAGAGCGACGAACAACGTTCGTGCATCGGTGCCGGTGATGTTGTGGCAAGCGGTTGAAATCTCGCCGATATAGCGTTCAAACACGCTTCGGCGTTCAGCTTCTTTCTTCATCTTCTGCCGACGACGAAGGTAGGTGCCCAATTTGCGGCCACACTCCTTCAGGGCCAACTTCATCTCCTTGCGGATTTCGTCATAGTCTGCGACAGCCTCTTTCGATTCACTCGTAAAGGGCACCCAGACACTGGCCATGTGCACCATGATGACCAGAGGTCCCGTTGGCAATGAACCTCTTGGTTGCTGCAGCCCATAGTTCTTCCAGCCCGTTTCAAGAATGGCTTTGAACGATGAACATGCCGATTGTTGGTACAGCAGTGGGACACGGTTGGCAAAGCGAAGCACTCTGGCGGTCTCTTCACGTGGAAGGTTGCCGCCGAAGGCAATGGCCACTTCCATTTGAAATGGATTGCCGCGATAGACGGCGGGGGGGCGAGTAGAGGCGGCAAAGAATTCAGCCTGCACTTCCTTGAGCAAGCCCGCGAGCAAAGCACGAGATCCAATAGGGACCAGGCAATCGGTCGGCGGTGCCATGATCGAGGTGTCTTGAATAGCCTTGTAGAGCGCCTCAGCTTCATCGTGCCCCATCGTGCTGATGCGCGTTCGGGGCGTAATGGTCTTGACCGTCTTCTTGTCTGCAAGCTTGATGAGGTCGCTCGCCTTGCGTTGTCCAATGCGGGAAAACTCATCTTGTAGAAATGCACTGACGCTTTTTGGCTCGGTCCGTTCGAGCATTTGAATCAACGTGCCTAGTTCGATGCCCTTTGGGTGCGGCTTAATCTCTTTCGCTTCGGCGGGCAACTCACTCATCGCCCGCGGGTACACCACCGTTTCATTGGTCGGGCCTGTCCACGTGAAGTTGGCATGTGGGTTGGCGATGGCTGTCTGCTCGAGGTACTCATCAATGCTCTGGCGGCC
>JABAAC010000051.1 GCA_014238965.1 Phycisphaerales bacterium
GATCGGTGGTTGCTCGATCGCGTGTGCACGCAAATGGTTGATATTCGGCGGGCCAGTCTCGAACGGTATCCGGGCAACTATACGCAGTTTTTGTCGCTTCGCGCCGAGCGACTCGAGACCGAATCGCGTGCGTGGGAGAAGCAGCAGGATGTCGTTCGCCGTGAACAGGAGTACATCCGCAAGTACAAGGCCGGCCAGCGTGCCAAGCAGGCACGGGGACGTGAATCGAGATTGAAGCGCATGATTGATGGGTCGGAGTTGACGCAACCAGAGCGAGAAGCAGTTGCCGCGATGCGATTGCCTTCGATCAAACGGTGTGGAAATCGCGTGGTCTCCGCCGAGGAGATCGCCGTGCAGATCGGCGACAAGGTGCTCATCGAGCATCTCGACCTTGAGATCACCCGTGGCGAACGCATTGGCATCGTTGGACCAAACGGCGCTGGCAAGACCACGCTTGTCCGCTGCTTGCTTGGCGACTTGGAAGTTGCATCGGGTGCAATACTCCAGGGGACGGGCGTTGAAGCAGGCTGGTTCCGGCAAACCCAAGGTCATCTGCGAGATGAACTGGCCGTGTGGGAGTACCTGCTCGGTGTGCTCAAGGAGGCGCACGGCGATGCGTCAGAGCAACACGCCAGAGATCTCGCTGGTGGATTTCTCTTTACGTCTTCGGACCAAGATCGGCTGCTTGGATCGATGTCTGGTGGCGAGCGTGCTCGTGCCATGATCGCCGGACTGTTCGGAACGGCCTGCAACGTGCTGGTACTTGATGAACCAACCAATCACATTGATCTAGACACCACGCAACGGCTGGAGTCGGTGCTTGCCAGCGACGGCCCGTTCGAAGGGACGCTGCTCTTGGTGAGTCATGATCGGGCCATGCTCGAAGCCACCTGTGACCGGTTGATTGTGCTTGATGGGTGCGGTGGCGCAACGGTGCACTCAGGTGATGTGCGGGCGGTGCTGGAATCGCATACGGCGAGTGGTTCCGAGCCGACAGAAAGGGCGTCATCAGGTACTCCCAAGGCGCCCACGCGAAAGCGTCGAAGCAAGATCGAACGGCTGACTGACGAGGAGTTGGAGTCGCAGGTTGCGACGGTCGAAGCATCGCTTGTTGACATTGCGCAGGAAATGGGGCTTGAAAACGTGTGGTCTGATGCCGCTGCGATGGCGGATTGCGTGCAGCGGCAAGCGACCCTTAACGAACAACGCACCGCACTCGAAATGGAGTGGATGCGTCGTATAGATGAGTCAAGTTGAGTGTGATCAGGCTCGGAGGGGTGCCTTGGCGAGCACATCTCCGCTGCCGCCGATGAGGAAGGCTGTCAGATTGGTAAGCTTGGCCGGATCGACATGCAGGGCAATGCCTGTGATGTATCGATCGGCGGGGAATGCGTCGCTCGTGACGATCTGACCATCTTGGTCACGCAGTTCCAGCGAACAGGCTTGTCCGTGTCCGGCCAAATCCATGCCAAAGGCGTACATCTGACCGGTCTGCTCGTCGATGGACAGGCGAACGGTGCCGTCCCCATTGGGACCCACCAGATAGATGTGTCGGACGTCCGGGCGTTCCATGAGTGCCACGAAGGTCGTGTAGGAATCGCCCAGTCCATCTTTGACCTGTGCGTCGGCTTGCAGGCTGATGGCTTCGCGGATGACCCGGTCGAAGTGCTGTTGCTGTCGTTCCTTGACAACGATCAGTGCTACACACGCTCCAAGGAGAATGAGGGCGGCCATTCGCCATGTCCAGACAGATCGCATGGAGTGCTGTGTAAAAGAGAGTGTGCGATGGTCCAAAGCGGAGGGGGGTACAAGTTGATTTGAAGCAGTGACATGATGCAGGTCGACGGCGGCCTGGACGCGGCTGAGCACACGCTGCCTCAGGTCATCTGAGGGGGCACAGTCTGGAAGCAATTGCTCATCGGCCGCGATATCGTCTTGAATCGCGCGTACGCGGGCTCGGACGTCGCTGGGACTTTGCAGCAGGGCCTGCTCCAGACGGAACAGATCAGCTTCATCAAGGAGTCCATACGCATCGAGCGTGGCCAGTTCAGCCAGCTCCTGCATGGAACGGATTTGGGTAGTAGGTGCCATAAGTAGATGTCTCGCCTAGGTGTTCGGCATAAGGGCTCAAGAGGATGCAGCCCAATCAGGAAGATCTCCAGATGCATTGGTTCGGAGCCGCGCAAGCCCCCTGCTGAGGGCAGATTTGACAGTTCCAAGGGGCATGTCCAGCTGGACGGACACCTCGCGGAGGGTGTGCCCCTGTAAATACGCTCGTTCAATGACGTTCCGTTGCATTTCAGGCAGGGCGGCCAAACAGGCTAAAAGCTGCTGATTTCGCTCCGATTTCGAGGCGATGGAGCTTTCTGGGCTCGCGGCAGCCTCGTTATTGGCCGTCAGCGTGCTGGGTTTGTGCCGGACCGCCGCCCTGCGGATGCGGTCGATGACGTGCCGCCGGGTGATAAGCATGACCCAGGTCACCAACTTGGCCCGTCCTGGATCAAACCGCTCTGCAGTCCTCCAGAGCCTCAGAAAGACCTCCTGCACGGCATCCTCGGCCTCCGCATCGCTGGGAAGGAGTTGCCTGGCACCGCGATAGACCAGACCTCCAAAACGGTCATACAACTCCCCTACGGCCGATTCATCGCCTGTAGCGACTCGTTGCATCAGGTCCAAGTCGGTCTGGGACTGATTGGTGGTCAAAAGCGGCTCCAAGTCCCGAGGAGGTGCCTGCGGGATCGCCTTACGGTACCACGTCAGCCGGTCAGGTCAAACTCAGACCCCCCCCAGAAGGC
>JABAAC010000048.1 GCA_014238965.1 Phycisphaerales bacterium
ACATGGCCTGTGGACACCGTGTACCACGCAGCTGCGCACAAACACGTGCCCATCGTTGAAGAGAACATTGCCGAGGGCATTGCCAACAACACGATCTCCACGTGGACAACGGCTGAAGCGGCAATGGCTCACGGTGTTGAGACGTTCGTGCTTGTTTCCACGGATAAAGCTGTCCGGCCCACGAATGTCATGGGCGCTTCCAAACGCATGGCGGAGATGGTGCTGCAAGGCATGATGCTTCGGCAACATGGCAATGTGCGCACATGCTTCTCCATGGTTCGATTTGGCAATGTCCTTGGCTCAAGCGGCAGCGTCGTACCCTTGTTCAGGGAACAGATACGCCTTGGCGGACCGGTCACCGTGACGCACCCAGAAATCACGCGGTTCTTTATGACGGTTGAGGAAGCTGTGCAGTTGGTGATTCAAGCTGGCTCCATCGCCGAAGGTGGCGAAGTGCACTTACTGGACATGGGTGAGCCTGTGAAGATCGTTACGCTTGCTCGGCGCATGATTCAGTTGTCAGGGCAGAGCGTCCAAGACGACACCCATCCAAATGGATCGATCGCCATTGAGTTCACCGGGCTACGACCTGGCGAAAAGCTCTTTGAAGAACTCCTCATCAGCGACGAGGTGATTGGCACGGTGCACCCGCGAATTATGCGAGGGAACGAAGAAGCCCCTCCGTGGGAGCGCATTGAAGCGTGGCTCGTGCGTCTGGAACGAGCATCCGCCGCCGGCGACTGCGCGGCCATTCGAGCGGTGCTGAATGAGGCGGTCACCGGGTATGCTCCTGCTCCTGAAATCCACGACCTTCAGTGGCAGGTAGATCGATCCAAAAACGCACAAACGCACAATTCACCAACTGAAACTGATACGCCGCCTTCCGCCCCAGTGCTTGGAACCAAACCCACTCATGCCAACGAACACTGATATCACACAATCTGGGAGTGCCTCTGGCTCAGAACGCCCCGTTGTCTACCTCGTCAATGCAGACGGAGAACAAGGCACCCGTCTCAACCTTCCCCTTCTGCTTGCGCCAATTTGGCGATGGCGGTGGGCTGTTGTTGCCATACTTGCCCTGACTGTCCTGGCCGCGGGCTGGATATGGACGCGGCCACCGGAGATCATGCACCAGATGGTGATCCGCAGGGGCATCATCTCGGCAGGGCATTTTCGCGGTCAGTTGGAGAACATCATCATTCCAGGGGCGGTCAGTGCCATGGACCCCGATTGGCGACCGCTGATCAAGATCGCCGAAGTTGGAATCATCGATCGAACGCTCGGGGAAGGAGACGATCCAGGCGCACCCTCCGTTGCGTCGGACCTCAGCACCTTGTCATTCCCGGCCCACTCGGATGCCCAGCGAACCGCCCAGCTTGCAGACCAGCTGCGTCTACGCATCAAAGCATTGGCCGAGGACTCCGCGCCCCTCGCAAAGGTCGAAGACGAGTCCCGTCGCCTGGCCCTGTCACAGGCCCTCAGCAGGGCCGAGCGGGCCTATCAAGTCGTGTCGGACCCAATGTACGTCGATGCCGTTCGCGGCGAGATCGACCGGGACATCGCCTTAACCGAAGCGGGCATCCGTCGCCAGAACGCGGTTCACGAAAGTCTCACGAAACGCTATGCGTCGCTCACTAGCCGCATGGCCCTGCTGCAAAACGCTTCGGAGAATCTTCTGGGCTCAATGGATGGGTCCGACTCCACGGATCCAGGCATGGCGCAGGTCGTGGCCGATCGTGTCACAAGCATGCGCATGGAGTTAGAGAAGCAGATCCCGGCGGAGCGTGTGCAATTGGTTCGGAGCCTTGAAGAGGCCGAAGCCCGGGTTGATCAACTTGAGGCGAGCATGAAACAACAACGACTCCAGGCCAACACGTTTGACAGCGACATTGCTGAACGACAGGCCAATGCCCAGATGTCTATCGAGTCTGCATCGGCAGCCCTCACGAAGTACCAGGCGCAATCGGCGGCCAAGTTAGTGTCACAGCCACTGACGATCGTGGAGGAGTTCGATCTGGGGGAAGAGCCGGGCAACCGATTGCTCATCACTCTTGGAGTGTTGATCTTGGGAGGTCTTGCGAGCCTGCTGTCGGCCTACGTGCTAGAAGCCGTCCGCCTCGCACGCGTCGGCGCGATGCAGGGCTGACT